>JBJFHQ010000173.1:0-12941 GCA_051893755.1 Oscillospiraceae bacterium | reverse complement strand
AGCCTCTGCATTTCCACTCAGGTGGGCTGCAAAATGGGCTGCAAATTCTGCGCTTCGACCATTGCGGGCTTCAAGCGGGACCTTGTTCCGTCAGAGATGCTGTCGGAAATTTACGAGGCGGAACGCAGCTCGGGACGCAAGGTGGAAAGCCTTGTTCTTATGGGCATCGGCGAGCCGCTGGACAACTTTGACAATGTGGTACGTTTTCTGAAGCTGCTGTCCTGTCCCGAGGGCAAGAACCTCAGTCTGCGGCATGTTTCGCTGTCGACCTGCGGTCTTGTGGACAGGATATATCAGTTGGCGGAGCTGAAGCTTGGACTTACTCTGTCAGTGTCGCTCCATGCTGCCGACGATAAGCGCCGCAGTGAAATAATGCCGGTAAATAACTCATATAATATAGAAAAGCTTCTTGGCGCCTGCCGTGACTACATAGCCTCGACGGGCAGGAGGATATCCTTTGAGTATGCCGTAATCCGCGGCGTCAACGATTCAAAAGCTGACGCGGACAAGCTTATCCGACTTCTTAAAGGTATGAACTGTCACGTTAATCTCATTCCCGTCAACGAGATAAAGGAACGTGATTTCAAGTCTGACAGAAGGTCTGTCCAAAGCTTTCAGCACTTGCTGGAGGACGGGGGACTCAATGTGACTGTCAGAAGGACCTTGGGCAGCGATATCAACGCCGCCTGCGGTCAGCTAAGACGGGAATACGAGATCTGAACGTGCTCTCAATAACACGTAATAAATCGGAGGTGACGGTGGATTGGAAATAATCGCAGAGTCGTCCATAGGAAATGTACGAAGTGAAAATCAGGACAGGGTCAGCACTATCAGTCTGGGACCCTCCGCGGCGTTTGCTGTTGTGTGCGACGGCATGGGCGGCGAAAATGCGGGAAGCTTCGCCAGCGAAACGGCTATTTCCGTCATTTCCAAGCGTATCGAAAGCGGATATCGTTCGGACAGCAGCTCTGCAGCTCTTAAGCTGCTTCTGATGAGCGCTGTGAGAACGGCGAATGCGGTGGTGTACGATCTTTCGGAGACCGATCCGCTGAAAAGAGGCATGGGAACTACCGCTGTGGCAGTTCTCAGGCGAAGAAATATGATATACTGCGTGAACGTCGGCGATTCAAGAGCATATCTTATCGGCGGCGGGATATCACAGATAACAAAGGATCACAGCGCTGTTATGCAGCTTTACGAAAGCGGAAAGATATCCTTTGAAGAAATGAAAACTCATCCGAAACGCAACTATCTGACCAGAGCGGTCGGAGTTGCGGAGCATGTCAGCCCCGATTACTTCGAGATCAATGCGGAAAGCGGCAATATGGTGCTCCTGTGCTCCGACGGACTAACGGGTGTGTGCAGCGACGAGGAGATCCTCTCTGCCATAAAGGGCTGCCCCGTTTCGGAAATGCCGAAAAAGCTTATCGCTCTTGCTCTTGAAAACGGCAGCAGGGACAATATCACCGCAGCTGTCATCACGGGCTTCGGCGATCCCGACATCTGAAAATAACGGAGCTTTCCGTTTTATTATACATTCGCATGCGTGAGTTGAGGAAACACTGGTCAAAGGCGAAATGCTCCGATCGGCGGTCTCTTGAATTTCCCGCAGCGGCTTCTTGTTTCAGACATATGAAAACTTAAAGGAAGGTTATATTGATGGATAAAAACATAGGCAAGCGACTTGACGGCAGGTACGAAATAACCGAGCTTATCGGTATGGGCGGAATGGCCGATGTCTACAAGGCAGAGGATATCGTTGATAAAAAAGTGGTTGCCGTTAAGATACTTAAAAAGGAATACGCGGACAACGACGACTTTGTAAGGCGTTTCAGAAATGAATCCAAGGCCATAGCTGTGCTTTCTCACCCGAATATCGTGAAGATATACGACGTGGGCTTTACCGATAAGATGCAGTTTATCGTTATGGAGTACATCGACGGCATTACCCTTAAGGAGTTCATGGAGCAGCAGGGCGTTCTTAAATGGAAGGACGCTGTGTACTTTATCACGCAGATACTCCGCGCACTCCAGCATGCTCATGACAGAGGCATCGTACACCGCGACATCAAGCCGCAGAACATTATGCTTTTTCCCGACGGAAATATCAAGGTCATGGATTTCGGCATCGCCAGATTTGCCCGTGAAGAGGGCAAGACCATGTCCGACAAGGCAATAGGCTCCGTCCACTATATCAGCCCCGAGCAGGCACGCGGAGATGTTACCGACGAACGCAGCGACATCTATTCCACAGGCGTTATGCTCTACGAGATGCTCACGGGCAAAAAGCCTTTTGATGCAGATACACCCGTTGCTGTGGCGGTAATGCACATGCAGAACAGCGCCGTTCCTCCCAGACAGCTCAACGATACTATCCCCACAGGGCTTGAAGAGATCGTTATGCGCGCTATGCAGAAGGATCCCTCCAAGAGATATCAGTCCGCTTCGGAGATGATAAACGATATCGAGGAATTCAAGAAGAATCCTTCCGTTGTGTTCGGATATAATTTCGGTCAGAACTCCGCAAGCTCTGCAGTCCGTGAGGACAACGAAAAGACCATGTACTTCGACAAGAACGAGGTCAAATCTTCCTCGGCAGGAAGTCAGGGTACGAGATTTTCTTCCGCTGCAGCTCCCGCTCCCGCAAGAAAGACAAAGACCGCAGTCAAGACAGTCCCCGATTACGATGAGGACGACGATGATGATGAGGACGACGAAAATGAGGTATCAAAGTCCTCGTACTTTGTGGTGACGCTCACTGCTATTGCTGCGACTGTGCTTATCGTGGCGGTCATATTCATCGCTATCAACCTTCTTCCCATAATCAGACCCCAGACCACGACCGACGTGATGCCTAATCTCGTGGGAGTAAATTACAATGACGCAAAGTCTACCTATGCGCCTTACTTCGACCTCAGCGTTGAGGGACAGGAGTATTCCGCAGAGTATGACGAGGGCGTTATCATCGCTCAGACTCCCAAGGCGGGCAGCGAATTTATCGTTCAGAACACCACAGTAAAGGTCAAGGTCAGCAAGGGACCGCAGATGGTCACTGTGCGGAACGTTTACGACCTTGAAGCCAACGAAGCGAAGAACATGCTCCAGGAGCAGGATTTCTTTGTGACTATCGCATTCCAGACCAGCGATGTGGAGGAAAACCATGTTATCGCCACCGAGCCCGCCCGCAATGAAAAGGTGGAAAAGGGCTCGACTATAATCATGTATGTAAGCCTTGGCCCCGAGGTGCAGGACGTTCTCATGGTGGATGCTGTTGAAATGGGACTGTATGCCGAGGACGCAGAGAAGCTCTTCAAGTCAAAGGGACTTGCTGTCACTATCAAGGAAGAGGACAGCTTCGAGGACAAGGGACTTGTTCTTTCGCAGAGCATTCCCGCTACCGACGAGTACGGCAACATCAACGTCGTAAGCCCCGGAACTGAGATAGTTCTCACCGTAAGCTCGGGTATCCCGCCGGCTACCGATGCGAACATCACATTTGCGGTTCCTTCGGACATCAAGGGCGCTGCAGCCTTCAAGGCATATATCAACGGAAATATTTCCGGAACAGTTACTGTCGATAATCTTGCTTACGTTTCAACAGTTACTATCACCGTAAACGGAGCAATGACCCAGACTGTAAGCATCGAAGCGACCAACTCCGAAACAGGCGAGTCGGACAAGATAAGCGAGTACGTGGTGGACTTCACCAACGGAACAGTTACCGAAATGAGCATGAACAAGGAGCTTTTCGCAGAGCTGTTCGCCGAGGAAGAGGAAACTACTACCGAGGAATCCGAGACCGAGCCTGAGGGTATCCTTGATTTCCCCATATTCGGCGATGATACCGATGAAACGACAGCAGAGACCGTGACGGAAGCGCCGTCCGATGAAACAGCTTACGAAGTCACAAACGACGAGTGGTGGCAGACTATCACCTAAATATGGAGGAATTTGGTTGCAGAACGAAGAAAAGTCTGTAAAAAAATCCCCCGGGCTTATTTTAAAATCCGTCGGAGGTCTGTATTTTGCGGAGACCTCCGACGGTATTATTGAATGTAAGGCAAGGGGGATATTCAGAAAAGAAAATATATCTCCCTGTGCCGGCGACAGGGTGAGTATCGAATATGACGGGAAAAACGGACTGATAACCGAGATATTTCCGAGGAAAAATCAGATAATACGTCCGCCGCTTGCAAACCTTGACTATCTTATATTCGTGATATCCACCTGCGAGCCTGAGCCGTCATTTCTTGTGCTGGACAAGTTCCTTGCGGTGGCAGAGTTCAAGAAGATAAACGGTGCAGTGGTGTTGACAAAGAATGACCTGAAAAGGCGGCACGACATCGAGGACATCTACCGCGGGATAGGTCTGCCCGTTTTCGTCACATATTACAGCGACCCCGAAAGCTACATGCCTATCTGCGACCTTATCGCAGGACATATCTGCGCTCTTACGGGAAATACCGGGGCGGGGAAGTCTACTCTGCTGAATAATATCGACGCGTCCCTTGGACTGGAAACGGGCGAGATAAGCAAAAAGCTGGGCAGAGGACGCCACACCACCAGACAGGCGGAGCTTTTCAAGCTGTCCAACGGCGGATATATCGCAGACACGCCCGGTTTCTCCGCATTTGATACAAACAGCTACGACATTATCCTCAAGGACGAGCTGAAATACTGCTTCCCCGAATTTGAGAGATACGAGGGGAAATGCCGCTTCCCCGACTGCGCTCATATCAAGGAAAAGGGCTGCGCGGTCATTGAAGCCGTAAATAACGGAGATATCGCAAAATCGCGGCATGACAGCTATGTTCAGATGTACGAGGAGGCTAAGCTCATCAAGGAGTGGGAGGTCAGAAAGCAGTGATTTGCAGCATTTTCGGCGGCGCGGATATAAATGATTATGACAGTATAAGGCTGTCGGACGGAGTCGTTATTGCTGCGGACAGGGGATATATCCACTGCAGAAGGCTGGGCATTGCCGACAGGATATCCCTGTTAATAGGCGATCTTGACAGCATAGGAGAAGCTATCCCCGAAAATATCCCAGTGATAAAGGCACCCTGCGAAAAGGACGATACCGATATGATGCTTGCCGTAAAAAAAGGCTTTGAGGCGGGCTGTGACGAGTTTCACATATACGGCGGTCTGGGGGGACGATTCGGACATACTGCGGCGAATATCCAGACTCTGATGTATATTCTCAATCATGGCGGACGGGGAGCCCTCTTCGGAGATGAGTACGATATCCTGCTGCAGGGCAAAGGAACGCGCAGCTATAAAGATCATGGCACACGGTATGTTTCAGTTTTTTCTGTGACGGAAAAGTCGGAGGTCGTTCTGTCGGGTCTGAAATACAGCGGCGAGGTGACCTTCACAAACGACTTTCCGCTGGGGGCGAGCAATGAGTTCACCGAGGACGGAAAATGCGAAATTACCGTAAGATCGGGAATAATTGCCGTTGTTTTTGAAAAAATGTAACACTTTTCCGACAAAAGAATATGATGAACTGTGGAAACAAATTCATATTTTTTTGGAGGTACTTATGAAGCTTATCGTTGTGAAAAGTCCGAAGCTGCTTACCAAGCTGTTCAGGATAATCTTCAAGATCAGCAAGGAGGATATGGCTGCCGAAGAGTAGCGCATATCCCGCGTTTTGCACAGCCGCAGGCATATATCTGCGGCTTTTCTCATATTCTGTAGTATTATACAGATTGGAGGAATATGCTTGAAGTGCACCTTATCCGAGATAAAGGGAAAGGAAATTATATGCGTTAAAACGGGAGCAAAGCTGGGCTACGCGGACGATATGGAGTTTGAGACCGACGGAATGACTGTAAAGGCACTTATCATCTTCGGACGATATCAGCTTTTCGGGCTGCTTGGCAGACAGGACGACATCAGAGTGGATGCCGACGATATCCAGCTTATCGGTCAGGATACCGTGCTTATCCGCGGAAATAGGTATATTTCACCAAAGAAGGATAAAATCAAAGTGAAAAGTTTGTCATAGTTGTATGAACATAATACTTGACAAAATGGGAAGAGTATGCTATAATATTTAATGCAAATTCACACGTTGGGTTTTCGGCGTTGGTGTCCGACCTTCGGATAAGCGCAGAGCAAGGCCCGGCGGAGGAAAATCTATTAACCAAATCGGAGGAAAATTAAAATGGGCGTAGTATCAATGAAACAGCTTCTTGAAGCAGGCGTGCACTTCGGTCACCAGACAAGAAGATGGAACCCCAAAATGGCACCTTACATCTTCACAGAGAGAAACGGTATCTATATTATCGATCTCCAGAAGACTGTAAAGAAGCTCGATGAAGCTTATGCATTTATCCGTAGCGTGGCAGAGAACGGCGACAATGTTCTTTTCGTAGGAACAAAGAAGCAGGCTGCCGATTCCGTTAAGGAAGAAGCTGTAAGAGCAGGCGCTTACTATGTAAACGCAAGATGGCTCGGCGGTATGATGACAAACTTCAAGACCATCCAGAGAAGAATCGCAAGACTTGAACAGCTCCACACAATGCAGGAGGACGGCACCTTTGACCTTCTCCCCAAGAAGGAAGTTGTTAAGCTTGAGCTTGAAATAGAAAAGCTTGAAAAGTATCTCGGCGGTATCAAGGAAATGAAGAAGCTCCCTGGAGCACTCTTTATCGTTGACCCCCGCAAGGAAAAGATCGCAGTAGCAGAGGCTAAGAAGCTCGGTATTCCGATAGTTGCTATCGTTGATACAAACTGTGATCCCGATGATGTAGATTATGTTATCCCCGGTAACGATGACGCTATCAGAGCCGTTAAGCTTATCGCAGGCGCTATGGCAGACGCTATCCTCGAGGGCAGACAGGGCGCAGAGGGCGCTTCCGAAGAGGCTGCTGCAGCTGAGGAGAAGGCTGACGAGGAATAATTACCCCTCGATCGGGAAATATATTTACGGATATTTTCTTTGAATTTCAGGCAGATATAATTTTTTATGTCTGCCTTGATTTCGATTTACGGATAAAATGTGAAAGGAATGTTTACAATGGGAAAGGTATCAATCGCAGAAATCAAGGATCTTATGAAATCCACAGGCGTCGGCATGATGGACTGCAAGAATGCTCTTACAGAGGCTGACGGCGACAGAGATAAGGCTATCACTATCCTTCGTGAAAAGGGACTTGCTACACAGGCTAAGAAGAGCTCCAGAGTTGCAGCAGAGGGTATCGTTACTTCTGTTGTTGAGGGCAATGTTGGTGCTGTTGTAGAGGTCAACATCGAGACAGACTTCGCTGCTAACAACGACGAGTTCAAGGCTTTCGTTGCAGGTGTTGCAAAGACCGTTATCGAGCAGAACCCCGCAGATCTCGACGCTCTTAAGGCTGCTAAGATCAGCGGCGGCGACAAGTCCGTTGAGGAGTCTCTCCAGGATCTCTTCATCAAGATCAGAGAGAACATGGTTATCCGTCGTTTCACAAGACTTGAGGGCGTTCTCGTTCCTTACGTTCACGGCGGCGGAAGCATCGGCGTTATGGTTAAGCTGGATACAGATCTTCCCGCTGACAAGGCTTACGAGGTTGGTAAGAACTGCGCTCTCCAGGTTGCAGCTATGAACCCTGCTTATCTCAACCGTGAGGCTGTTCCCGCAGAAGTTCTCGAGAACGAGAAGAACATCATCATGGCTCAGATGGCTGAGGATCCTAAGATGGCTTCCAAGCCCGAACAGGTAAGAGCTAAGATCGCAGAGGGCAAGGTCGGCAAGTACTACACTGAGAACTGTCTCCTCGAGCAGGCTTATGTAAAGGACGACAAGGTTTCCGTTGGCAAGTATGTTGAGGACGCCGCTAAGGAGCTCGGCGGAAAGATCTCCGTTGTTGAGTTCGTTCGCTTTGAGAGAGGCGAGGGCGTTGAGAAGAAGGCTGACAACTTCGCTGAGGAAGTTGCTAACATGGCAAAGGGCAACCTGTAATTCAAGGACGCATATTCTGCAATTTAAAAAATAAATCAAACAGCGCTGCATTTCATACGATCTGCGGCGCTTTTTTCGGAGTGACGGACATGAACGAGCTATCTTTTGAAAAACTGAAAAACGGCTGCGAGATAGCCGTCACAAAGGAGCATTCCTTCGGCACAGACGCATTTCTGCTGGCTGATTTTGCGCAGGTGCGCCACAAGGACATCGTCTGCGATCTGGGGACGGGCTGCGGTATCATTGCTATACTTATGAAGCTTCGCTACGAGCCCAAGCTGGTGTACGGAATTGATATCCAGAAGCAGGCGATAGAACAGTTTGAAATGAGCGTGGAGCGATCGCAGCTTCAGGATATTTTCCCCATACATATGGACCTGAAGGAGATTAAGACTCCCGCACCGCTTGAAAAATGTGACGTTGTGACCTGCAATCCTCCGTATAAGGCGGCTTCGGCGGGGATTGAAAGCAGCTATGACCCTCAGCGCATCGCACGGCATGAGATACTCTGCGACATCAACGACGTGTGCAGAGCTGCGGACAGGCTTCTGAAATTCGGCGGACGGCTTTGTCTCTGCAATCGTCCCGAGCGGCTGGCAGATGTTATCTCTGCCATGAAAAATAATCACATCGAGCCGAAATCCCTGAGATTTGTTGCAAAGACTCCCAAGGACTCGCCGTGGCTGTTTCTCATTGAGGGGAGAAAGGGCGGGAAGCCTTTTATGAACGTACTGCCGCAGCTTTATACCTGCGATGGCGGGGCTGTTTCCGATGAGCTCAAAAGCATATACGGCCACACCGAGCCGTAAACCTGAAAGGAAGTTATTATGAGCGGAATTTTATATGTTGTGGGGACTCCTATCGGAAATATGGCGGATATTACCTACCGCGCCGTTGAGATACTGTCCTCTGTGGATTTTATCTGCGCCGAAGATACCCGTGTTACTGTCAAGCTGCTGAACTATTACAATATCAAAAAGCCGCTGGTCAGCTATCACGAACATTCTGCAAGACAGGTCAGCGAAAATATCATCACCCGCATTGAGCAGGGAGAGAACTGCGCTGTGGTCACCGACGCGGGCATGCCCTGCATTTCAGACCCCGGCGAGGACTTAGTGAAGCTCTGCGCCGAAAGGGGAGTGCGCACCGAGGTGGTCCCCGGTCCTACTGCCGCAGCGTCTGCAGTGGCAGTCAGCGGACTTTCTACGTCAAGATTTTCCTTCGAGGGCTTTCTGTCTGTGACAAAAAAGCAGCGGTTCGCTCACCTGAAAAGCGCTGCGCTGGACACACATACCCTTGTTTTCTACGAGGCGCCTCACAAGCTGCTCGATACGCTGAACGATATGCTTGAATATTTCGGAAACAGGCGCATTTCCGTCTGTCGAGAGCTTACGAAGCTGCATGAGGAGATAATCCGGACCGATATCGAGAGCGCTGTTGCTCACTTTGAGGAGATCCCTCCGAGAGGGGAGTTCGTGCTGGTGGTGGAAGGCTACGTGCCGCCTGAGATCTCCGAGGAGATAACTCTCGAGGACGCAGTCGCACAGGCAAGGAAATTCGCCGAACAGGGCATGAAGCTGTCCGAAGCCTGCAAGGAAGCGGCAAAGCTTACCGGCTACAAAAAGAGCGAAATTTACTCGTTCATTCTGTCCGAGTGATTATTCGAATGCAATGAATTTGAAAGTTTTAAAAAATTCATTGCATTTTTTGTTTCTGATTTTTATGATATTTATAAATTTGCCACGAATTTTTGTAATAAATGAATAAAAATGAAAAAATACTTCAAAAACTATTGCAAATCCTGTATTAAAGTGATATAATATGTCTTGTAGGGTGCCGAAGGACATCAGTTCTTTTCAATATCTTTATAAAAACTGTTTCCGCACTCGGACAGTTATATTTTAGGGAGGTTTATTAACAATGGCGTTAACAAACAAATATCTTGCAGATTTACTGGAAACTGTAAAAAAGCGTAATCCTGCTGAACCTGAATTCATTCAGGCAGTTACAGAGGTTTTTGAATCTCTTCAGCCTGTAGTTGAAAAGAGACCCGACCTCGTTGAGGCAGGCGTATTCGAGAGGATCGTTGAGCCTGAGCGTCAGGTAATGTTCAGAGTTCCTTGGGTTGACGACAACGGCAAGGTTCAGGTAAACAGAGGCTTCAGAGTTCAGTTCAACTCCGCTATCGGACCCTACAAGGGCGGTCTCAGACTTCACCCTTCAGTTAATCTCGGTATTATCAAGTTCTTAGGCTTTGAGCAGATCTTCAAGAACAGCCTTACAACTCTCCCTATGGGCGGCGGCAAGGGCGGTTCCGACTTCGATCCTAAGGGTAAGTCCGACGGAGAGGTTATGCGCTTCTGCCAGAGCTTTATGACTGAGCTGTGCAGACACATCGGCGCAGATGTTGACGTTCCCGCAGGCGATATCGGTACAGGCGCACGCGAGATCGGCTACATGTTCGGTCAGTACAAGAGAATCAGAAATGAATTTACAGGCGTTCTTACAGGTAAGGGCCTTACCTACGGCGGCTCTCTCGCAAGAACTCAGGCAACAGGCTACGGTCTCTGCTACTTCACAAACGAGATGCTCAAGGCTAACGGTAAGAGCTTCGAGGGCAAGACTGTTGTTATCTCCGGTTCCGGAAACGTTGCTATCTATGCTACAGAAAAGGCTACAGAGTACGGCGCAAAGGTCGTTGCTCTTTCCGATTCCAACGGTTACATCTACGATGCAAACGGTATCGACCTTGACTGCGTAAAGCAGCTTAAGGAAGTTGAGAGAAAGAGAATCAAGGAGTATGTTGCTACTCATCCTACTGCTGAGTACCACGAGGGCTGCAGCGGAATCTGGACTATCAAGTGCGACATCGCTCTTCCTTGCGCAACTCAGAACGAGATCAACAAGGAAAGCGCTGAGATACTCGCTAAGAACGGCTGCTTCGCTGTTGCAGAGGGTGCTAACATGCCTTCTACTCCCGAGGCTATCGAGGTATACATGAAGAACGGTATCCTCTATGGACCCGCTAAAGCTGCTAATGCAGGCGGTGTTGCTACTTCCGGTCTCGAAATGTCCCAGAATAGTGAGAGACTTTCCTGGACATTCGAAGAGGTTGACGAGAAGCTCCACAACATCATGATCGAGATCTTCAAGTCCTGCGACAATGCCGCTAAGGAATACGGCATGGAGGGCAACTACATGGCAGGCGCTAACATTGCAGGCTTCCTTAAGGTAGCTGAGGCAATGAAGGCTCAGGGCTGCGTATAATAAGCTTTTCAGTGTAAATAATGCCGCTGCATCGGGAGGAACATCTCTTCCCGCTGCAGCGGCTTTTTTGATATAGGAAAACCCGTGACCTTTCGGACACGGGTCTGTTTTTATGTATTGGACAGGCTTATTTGCTGTACTTTATAAGTGCGTCTGCAATGTCCTTAAATGTGAATTTGCATGTATTGCGGTCAAATATTCCGAATTTTTCTCCGCCAATACCGAAGGCACCGTTATCCCACCAAATGCAGGTGATGCCATATTTTTTTGCACCTTTTACATAATATTTTGTCCATTCTACTCTGTCGGAAAGATTGTCCTTATTGGTAGCGCCCATCTCGCCGATAACAACGGGAACGCCCTTACTTACGAACTTGTCGTTAAGACCCTTGAAGAATTTGTCCAGTTCGTTCTTTTCAGCCTGTGAAAATACTTTGGTACCGCTTGCATTCATTGCAAAATTGTAGGGACTGTACGCATGTACGGAGACGATCAGACGGTCATCATCGGGAAGCTTAATTGCATTCAGCGCATTGTCCGAGGATGAAGCTGCATAGCCCGGAAGCATCAGGAAACGATAGTTATTATTTCCGCCGCTGCTTCTGATAAGCTTTGTAAATGCTGCGTTAAGCTTATTTACCGCATCTCTTTCCTTAGCTGTGCCGCCGTTCCATTGTGCTGCACTGCCATCGATATGGGGCTCGTTCATGGATTCAAAAATCAGATGCTCGTCATAATCCTTGAAGGCATCGGCTATCTGAGTCCATACCTTCAGATAATTCTTTTCGACCTCGTTATATCCGCTTTCCGATTCTATAGCCTTGCTCAGGTCATATATTGCGTTATCATGGTGCATATTCAGGATAACGTACATATCGTTGCTGATAGCGTAATCCACAACTTCCTTGACGCGCTTCATCCAGTCGGAGCTTATGTTGTAATCGGAATCAAGGTGATTATGCCAAGTTACGGGGATCCTTATGGTATTGAAGCCTTCTTTTTTGACGGCGGTTATCATTTTCTTTGTGGTAATAGGATTGCCCCAGCAGATCTCACTGGAGAGACCTGCGTCGTAAATCGAGCTGCTTGAGAAGGCGTCCAGAGTATTTCCCAGATTAAAGCCTACCTGCATATCATCTACAAGCTCCATAGCGGTGATCTTTGTATCGAAGCCGTTTGAAGAGGTTTTGCCTGTCGATGATGAAGACGATTTCTTTACCGTGACGGTAAGCTTTGCGGATAAGTTGGACTTGTCCGTTGTCTTGACGGTTATCGTTGCTGTGCCTTCTTTGACCGCGGTCACAACTCCCTTTGAGGAGACCTTAGCTATCTTGCTGTCAGAGGACGAGTAGGAGAGCTTCTGATTGGTCGCGTCGGAGGGTGTTATCTTCGACTTGATGGTGTAGGTTTTTCCCACAGTCATGGCAACCTTGGAAGCGGTGAGCTTCAGTGTCTTTACCTTGACTGTTGCAGCTGCCGAAGCAGATATCGCTGCGGGGGAGACAGGATCTGCATCCGACACGCTGAATCCTGCCATTCCGACCAGCAGAGAGGCGCTCGTCAGCAGGGAAATGATCTTTTTCATTTTCATGGTTTTTGTATCACTCCATTAATAAAAATATTTATAAATATTATACCAATTTATATATGAAATGTCAATATAATCTTGAAGATATTATAAAAAACGTGCTGATAAAAAGGGCTGTTTACGGATTTTTGACAG
>JBJFHQ010000172.1:0-2820 GCA_051893755.1 Oscillospiraceae bacterium | reverse complement strand
CGGCAAAATTTGCCGAAAAGACGTGCGTATACGCCTATGTGGACAGGTTCTTAAAGCTGCATTGTCAATATTTCCTTGACAATCGGCTCATTTCGTGATATAATGTGATAAAGTGATTTGTATGGAGGGAATAATATGTCTGACGATAAAAAGATCACCGAAAATGACATAATACAATTTCTTATAGACAATTCCTCTGAAGGACATATGGTATCAGCCCGTGAGATATATGCGGCAATGTTCAAGCTGAAATACGGTACCGATACCGTAAGCGATCTTTCGGACAATACGGTATATAACGTATACAGAATGCTCGACAAGCTTGTGGAAAAAGCCAGAAACAGCGGAAACAGCATATTCTATTACGGTCTGAAGCTCCATGAGGAGCCTTGCCCCGATATTTCCAGAAAGGACGCAAAGGATGTAAGAAAATATTACGTTGAGGGTCCGCTGTCCGAAGCACAGATCAAGATACTCCGTGATGCGATAGCCGTCTATTCCTTTGCCGACCCGAAGGTCACAAAGGACATAATCTACGGACTGAATCAGCTCACTCCCGAGTATAATCAGGAGCCGTACAATCCTCAGAAAGTGACGGCTATAAAATATAACGGCACCTATTACGAGAATATCGAGGAGATCAGCAAGGCGCTCTCAACCACCAAGTACATAAACGAACTGACCCGTTCGGATAAGGACGCTATCCGCAGGGATAACGACAGATCTCTCGAAAAGCCTGTCAATACCATCAGGTTCAAATACTGCGAATACAACTCCAAAAAGGAGCTGGTCATAAAGCATCCCAAATTTTCCTGCGATGAGAACGACCCCGATGTCAGGGAGGTAAATCCCGTAAAGCTTATGTGGACCAACGGCTATTATTATCTTGTGACATATTCGTTCAGTCAGCGAAACGGCCCTGTGTATGTCAATTACCGCGTGGACCGCATGACAGATGTCAGATGCACCGATAATAAGGCGGAGCTCCCTCCGGATAAATTCAACGAGGTCACCTATAAGAATAAAAATCCCGTCATGTACAGCGACGACAAAAAGTATTCCGTCTCGATGATATGCAGCAAAAGCCTTATAAATAACGTCATAGACACCTTCGGCTTTGACGTGCTCATCAACGATATCGACGCATCCCGTGTGCGTGTGGATATTATGAACACCTCTCTGACGGGAGTGAAAATGTGGGCGCTGGAATACGGCTTCGGCTGTGAGATACTCTCTCCCATGTCCCTCCGCACAGAGATGAAGGAAGCGGCTGAAAAGCTGCTTAAGACCTATGCAAGAGAACCGACAAGTCTCTGACCGAAGAACGGCACATTTTTGGATATCGGAAAAAGCACAGACATGCGCTGCCGCAGATATTTCGCGGCGGCGCATTATCATTATCCTCCCGTATCTGACCTGCGATCAGATTGCCCTATGTTTTTTCACTGTTTTCGGTATTTTCTGATAATATTAAGGGGTGTGTAGAGCTTTCTCGCGACGCACAGCTCGATCAGCACATCGGTCTGCCCGTCGGAAAATCTGCCGTTTTTCAGCATATACTCAAAAGCTCCGCTGCTGTTGAGAAGCTTGCCGATAAAGCGGCTGTTTTGCAGATCCTCGTCCAGAACTATCTCCGCCCCGCTTTTTATCAGCGACAGCGAAGCACGGCAGAGCTTTTCGCTATAGTCCTTATGAGCGTCGTCATTGGTGCAGTCCAGTATCACTCTGTCCGCCCCGATAAGCTCGATCAGCGACAGTATCATCTCCTGCTGAGAAATATCCAGACCTGCAGTCAATTCCTCGGAAATACGCACCCTTTCGTCAAGGATAGGGACCACAAAGCTTTTCAGCATGGAGAGAAAGATCGGTTTCTGTTCATCGGACAGCTTTCTGTATCCATCATCTCCGAAAATATAATCAAGCGACCTGAACCGAAGCCCGTGTTCACTCATAAATTCCCATGCGGACACGAGCTGAGGACATGCCTTCCTAACAAGATCACACGGAGCCTCGGGCATTGGAGCTGATATCCTGTCATCTGACGGATCAATTCTGAAAATCAGATCTTCATTTCCGGATATGGGTATCTCCATTTTTTCGATCATATCCGATACATTCCGTGCATATTCATCGCCGCTCCCATGACCGTAAATATATCCTGCAAGCTCGTATATGTACTCGATCTCATTTTTTCTGCTTTCCACAAAAAAGTAGGAAGAGCATGCATTTGTTTTGTAGCTGTCCATTATTTCCTGACCGGAAGCGCCTTTGATGATCTTTTCTATCATATCATACCTGCCGCTGTCGGAAAGATAGCGGTACAGCTCGCCGCAGAAATAGTTTATGGGCTTTTTCGTTCTGCTGAGGATATAATCAAAAAAGCTGTCGTTTCCGCACAGCGCAGCAGTCTGCAAAGCATCGCCGAAATATGTTTCATTCTCCGACTCATCCGCTCCCAAAACAACGTCCGCCAGCGTTTCAGCCGAGCTTCGGCATGCGATGATATCGCGGAGCATTGCCATAAACGCAAAGCTCTTCAGCGTTGAGCAGCCGTTTTCAGCCTGCTTTCTGAAGCTGTCGGGAAAGCGCCCGGCATAGACGGAGATAAAATTTATGGCAATGCAGCGGCCGGCATCACTGAGATCCGCATGCTCAAAGAGAATGCTCAGCTCATATTTGTCGTAGCCTTCCGAATAAAACACCTTTGCAAGCTCGTCAAATTCATCGGCGGCGCCGTTATTTTCAATGCAGCGCGCCATTGCTCCGATAAGCTCAAAATCATATAATTTTCTCAAAGCTGTTCCTCCTTCTCTTTTTTAG
>JBJFHQ010000171.1:0-2820 GCA_051893755.1 Oscillospiraceae bacterium | reverse complement strand
CATTTGAGAGGTTATTTAAGTTGGTCGGAGTGACGGGACTTGAAAGTTATGCCGACGTTGTACCTTGCTTTAGACTGTTGGAGAAATGACGATTTTAAGCCATTTACGGTGAATGTCGGATTTGGGTATTCGAGCTGTTTCAAGGGCTTTTGAGGTGATTTGACCAAATATTTGACCGGGATTTGACCAAGAACTGATTTTATTCTGTAAACTCCGTTGCAATTTTATCGCTTAATGAAGATAATGATCTGATAAAACCAAGATTACTATACTCGAAACCTTGCGTCAAACTATGACGGCGAAACAATCACAACACCGTACATATCCACAACAGGAGATTTGACAACAGGTGCAACGGTAATTTATGCGCTTGACACGCCGCAGGAAATCACCCTTACATCATCGGAAATATCGGCGTTGCGGCAGTTAATGACGTACAACGGCGTGACAAACATCACAAACAGCAACGGTGCAGACATGGACGTAAAATACTGCACAAACAAAAATCTGTCGGAGTGCGTAATACCAATAACAACGGCATTACAGGCACAAATTGACGAGTTAAAATCAGCCGTGCTCAGCCTCGGCGGGAACGTATAAGGAGGTTTTATCATGTTTAGTCTTGCAAATTTTATCAAGGGCGGTTTAATCGCGGCGGTTGGGAAAATGGCTGATTATCAGATAATCTTAAACGCAGCAGGGTGGTTTGAAAAAGGCGTACTGACCGAAAGTGATTTGGCGGATATACAGGCGGCTATCGACGAAAAGAACGCACGTATCGAAGCGGAACGCATTGCCGCGGAGGAATCCGAAAATAATTCAACAGAAGAAACTGTTTCTACAGATGAAATCGTAGAATCTGAGACATAATAGGCGGTGATAACCATGTATAAAATTCTTATCAAAAAGACAAGCACATCACGAAATCTATTTGAGCCTTATGCGGAGATTGCTGAAGGTGAAGAGACTGCTACGGAATTTCAAACAGATGATTTGACAGAACTGGCAGAGAAGTACAAAGAACTTCTGAATACATATCCTGCGTTACAGATGAAGGCTGTACAGGAACTTGACACTGAGATACTTGTTAATATTATTGACGAGTAGATATTGTTAGGGATAACTGACTTTTGTAGTTGGTTATCCCTATTTTTTTCGATTTTTTTCACTTGACAAATAAGTATTGATATGATATAATAATATATTATACGCGGATATGGTGGAATCGGCAGACACGGCAGACTCAAAATCTGCTGTTGGTGACAACGTGTGGGTTCAAGTCCCACTATCCGCATTTATTTTAGACACACTTTTGCGGGTGTGTCTAATTTTTTTGCACATCAAAAACACACTCAAATTTTACAGACACACTTTTGACACACCTATTTTTATTATCAATGCTTGCAAACCGCAATATTACGTTATTTAAAGCACATAATGCCAAATAACTCAAAATCCGTTGGTAGCGATACCGTGTCGGTTCGACCCCGACTACCGGCACTTTTTCCGCTTGAGGTTTCCCCCTTGAGCGGATTTTTCTTTTTAAATTCGATTTGATATTTTTTTGTAAATTTTCTGAAATAATATTGCAATTTAACGAAATATATAGTATAATAGATATTATGAATTTCTATGCTTTTTTCAGGAAGGTATTTTATGAACGATTATAATAAAAGAAAAAATGACCGCTGCGGCACACCGTCACGCGGCAATAACGAGCCTCGTCAGCGGAAAAGTCATTATTCGGACGACGATCAGCGCAGATACGACAGGAGAAAGTCCTTTGAACACGATGAGGAATACTCCCGTGACAAGGGCTTCAGCCGACGATATGACGACGATGAAGCTTCCGAGGACAACGGACTTATCATCGGAAGAAACCCCGTCATCGAAGCACTTAAGGCGGATAAGCCCATAGATACGCTGTTCGTTAACGCAGACGCAGGCGGCTCTATCGGCATGATATCCCGCATGGCACGGGACAAGGGCATCGTTATAAAGCAGGTCAGCGATCAGAAGCTTACCGCAATGTCCCGCGGCGCTTCTCATCAGGGCTGCATCGCAGTGGGTGCCTGCGCCGAATATGTTTCCGTGGAGGATATCCTCAACATCTCAAAGCAAAAGGGCACAGAGCCGTTTATCATAATCTGCGACGAGATCGAGGACCCTCACAATCTGGGCGCAATTATCCGTACTGCAGAGGCTGCGGGCGCTGACGGCGTTATCATTCCCAAAAGAAGAAGCGCATCGCTGAATTTTACCGTAAACAAGACCTCCGCAGGCGCAGCAAGCTGGGTGCCTGTGGCAAGAGTCCCCAATCTGGGAGCGGCTATCGACCAGCTTAAGGAAAATGGCGTGTGGATATACGGCACCGACGCTTCGGGCGAGGGCTACACCGAGGTCTCCATGACAGGCGCTGTAGGGCTTGTCATCGGCTCAGAAGGCTTCGGGATGGGACGGCTCATCAGAGAAAAATGCGACTATCTCTTAAGCCTCCCCATGAACGGAAAAATAACCTCTCTTAATGCTTCTGTGGCAGCGGGTATCTTCATGTACGAGGCTGTCCGCCAGAGAAATGCTGTAAAAAAATGAATACTATTAGGTGAATAATAAGGAGGACGAACATTGTCGGACGATAAATTTTCACTTGACGAATTATTGAACGAATATAACGAGGACACCTCCTCGGAATTTGACCTTGATTCGATCCTGAACGGCTATCCCGAAATAGAACAGGAACCCTACGAGCCCGAAATGGAAAAGCGCCGCATGGAGCTTATCAAAAAGGAGATAATCAGCGGCGACTATGAGCATAAATAT
>JBJFHQ010000170.1:0-2825 GCA_051893755.1 Oscillospiraceae bacterium | reverse complement strand
GCCGAAAGATACGGCTTATCTCCTGCACAGGTGTTCGTAGGAAACGGCTCGGATGATGTGCTCGCTCTTGCATTCAGAGCCTTCTTCAATTCCGAGAAGCCGTTGTTCTACCCCGATATCACATATTCCTTCTATCCCGTATGGTGCGATCTGCTTAAGATACCGTACCGCACAATACCCGTCAGAGATGACTTTAGCATCTGCCCCGAGGATTATATCCCCGAAAACGGCGGCGTGGTCATACCCAATCCCAATGCTCCCACGAGTATCGGCGAGGGCAGGGAGTTTGTCGAAAAGATACTTAAATACAATCCCGATTCGGTAGTCATCATCGACGAGGCTTACGCCGATTTCGGTAAATACAGCGCAGTTGAGCTTATTTCCGGATACGATAATCTGCTGGTCGTGCAGACCATGAGCAAATCACGCTCGCTGGCAGGGCTTCGCGTCGGAATGGCTATGGGAAGTACGGAGCTTATCTCCGTTCTGGAGGCTGTGAAAAACTCCTACAATTCATACCCTCTTGACAGCGTCGCACAAGCGGCTGCGGCGGCTTCTGTGGCTGATGAAGAATATTTCAGAGATACGGTCGGAAAGGTCGTAAAAACCCGTGACAAAACAATGGAAAGACTCCGAAGTCTGGGATTTTACGTTCTTGAAAGCAGTACAAACTTTATATTCTGTTCACACAGCAGCAAAAAAGCCGCAGATATATTCGGATATCTGAAAAATAACGGTATTTATGTAAGATATTTCGACCTTCCCCGAATCAATAATTTCCTGAGAATAACCGTGGGCACCGATGAGGAAATGGACGCGCTTATCTCTCAGCTGGAAAAATATTTTGCATAGATCACACAGTACGGCTGCTTGTGACCGATAGCCCTTTAAACGGTATCGGTACGGCGGTCCGTCACTGCAGACGGCTTGAACTGCATACGCTCTTCAAGCCGTTTTTTTAGGTGACACCGCATAAAGCTTGTGAACAAGATGCGCCGTCAGATTTTTCATCAGATTGTACAGAGATTTCGCAGGCGGGCTGTCGCCCGGCAGGAAATTTCTGTGCAAGATGACGGAAAATATGCAAGCAGATTGTGTGCAAAGCCGTCAGGCGGGCTTTGTGCGGTGTTGCCTTAACGCCTGCTCCGCGGGAACAGCGGAGAATAAAACAATATAGGACAAAGCATGTCCGTAAATGCTAATACTGATTATAAATATATGAATAGTAAAAATGATTTTTTTAAGTTCCATACCCGAAGCGAAGATTTCCTGAAAACCGAATTCGATAAGGATGCGGTCCACAAGCTCTGGAACGATGACAACTATTTTTTCTGCACTATACGACAGGTGGATGATAAGATCGTGCTCGCAAATGCAAACGCAGCATATTTCAGAGTTATCAACAAAAGCTGCAATTGCTGCGGAACTGACATCATGAGCTATCTGCCCGAAAAATATGCGGCATTTATTACAGATATGTTCTCAAACCCGTTTACATCGGGCAAGACCTACAAGTATATCCGAGAAAGCGCATGCTCGGGAGATACATGGATCGTGACCGCCGTCTGCGGAAGGGGCGAGATAAAATTTGCGGGAAAGCTTTTAAACGATCTGTCTCTGCTCTCATGCAGGGATATGGATGTTTTCCGCAATATCAACTGCGACAGCACCGAATATGTGGGCACCGTCATAGTGTCCGCCGAAAATGACGATTTCTTCGCAGAATCCTGCTCGGAGGGCATTTTATCCACGCTCCCCGAATTCTCACACAGGATAAGCCTGAAAAAGGCTGCGGAAAAATATATGTACATCAATTCCTCTCTGAATGTGCTCCGCGACAGCATCATGAACAATATGCCCGTATCCTATTACGATCTGTCCTCCGCCGAGCCCGGTTCACATCCTGCGGTATACCGCTTTTCGGTATTTCCGTCCGCCTCCGCTCTGCAGAAAATGGCGGCTGTCACCATTCAGAGAACAGACTCGGATATGTCGGAAAAGAACACCGACTCTATCGGCTATGCGGTCTGCAATCTGTGCCGCACGGAAAAAGGAAGCGTTTTTATCCGCAGCATGAACAATATCTTTTCGCTGCTGCTCCAGAGCGGAGAGATTCCCTACTCCGAGATATGTAACGAAAAGCTCTTCACCGAAACGGAACAGTCCCGTAATCTGTCCGTAAGATCCTCCGTATGCGGCAAAAAAGGCTTCCTTTACAACCTGAGGATATTCCCCAAAAAATCGGATGACAGCATAAACGAGCTTATAATCCTGGTAAACGTTATCCCGAAGGCAAGCGCTCTTTCAAAGCTCTCGCCCAGAGAACACGACGTTCTTTCTCTTGCTGCGGACGGCTATCCCAGCAAATACATCGCCTGTGTGCTCGATATATCCGAGAACACGGTCAATGCCATAATCCACAGCGGCTATAAAAAGCTGGGCGTCGTTTCCAGAGTTGAGCTTGCAAAAATGTACGGCTCTCCCGGCGGAGAGGATAAAAAATAAACAGCTATAAATTTCATATATTCCCGCACAATGCGCCTGTGCGGGATTTTTTTCTTATCTTCGCATAATTGTCTACTTGACAGAAGGATAAAAAAGGTATATACTTAATATGCAGTTAGATTATACTAACACTTTGATATGTGAAGGAGAGATAAGCTTTGACACTCAACGAGCTTAAGCCCGGCGAAAGCGGAATCATCACCGCTGTGGGCGGAGAGGGCGCTCTCAGATGCCGTCTGCTGGACATGGGGATAATCCCCAAAACAGCTGTGACGCTCAGAAAGACCGCGCCTATGGGAGATCCTATCGAGATACATCTG
>JBJFHQ010000169.1:0-12975 GCA_051893755.1 Oscillospiraceae bacterium | reverse complement strand
TGCGTAATAAATGCCCACAAAGCGGTAATGCCATGGCTCGTAAATTATCTGCGTGATATCGGTCTTTCCCTTTGGATAGCGCAGGATAAAGCCATACTCTGCCGCATGCTCGTCAAGCCACTTGAAGGCTTCGGTATTTTCAAAGCCGTCATCGTCCATGCTGTTGTACTCGTTGGAGAGGATATCCACCGCAAGACCCGCATTATGCTCGCTCTGTCCGGGGAGCTGCACGCTTGCAAGGGAATCCTTGTATGCTTCGGCATAGCTCATGCCCTCTGCCATTCTGTCCTCGACATTGCTGTCGAAGTTGTTCTTCTGATAATCGTAGGACCTGTAGGCGGAAACTGTGATAAGGTCGATGCCGTCATCCGCAGCAGCTTCCAGCATGTTCTTGTAATACTCCGCAGCCCTCGAATCGAGGAAATACTCACGGTAGGTCTCGTCAACAAGCTCGGTCTCGATAACATCGTCGTATCTTCTGGGCAGGGGATTCTGTTCGTTTATGAGGAACATTGCCCAAGTATTATCCGCGTCGTCAGGGTCGGAGGTATCCACAGGCAGCTCGGGGATATCCACCGTTTCGTAATTTTCGTCGCTGAGATTGATCTCATCGGGTTCCTGTCCGGAATTATTCTTCACCGCATCATCTCCCGTACAGCTGGTCAGACCGAATACCAGCAGCATTAAAATAACCGTTGATAATAATAGATATTTTACTCCATTCATTTTTATGACCGCTCCTTTCCGTTTTTCTGTTTATTTTTCGCAGTGAAATTATTTTCTTGACATTTTTGCACAAATATTATATAATATATTTATACAATATTTTTCGAGGAGGCTTTACATATGGTTTGTCCCTTTTGCGGATATGACGATTCAAAGGTAATAGATTCCCGTCCCTATGAAGGAAAGATACGCCGCCGAAGAGAATGTATCAAATGCGGCAAGAGATTTACCACCTTTGAGTCAATTGAGGTCCCCGAGCTTCTTGTGAACAAGAAGGATAACACCTTTGAGCGGTTCAATCGTGCAAAGCTTATCCAGAGCATGTCTATCGCCGTAAAGAAACGGCCCGTATCATTAAACGACATAAACCGCATAGTGGACAACATTGAAAATTACTGTATGACAAATATGCTTTCACAGATAACCACCTCGCAGATAGGCGATATGGTGCTCAGCTATTTAAAGGAGCTGGACAAGGTAGCCTATGTGAGATTTGCGTCGGTATACAAGGATTTTTCCGACGTTGAAAGCTTCCTCGACATAATCTCGGAGCTGCGCAGCTGTGACGTATCCGATAAGGATTGACCGTTCTGTTTATCCCGTATATGAAGATATACGGGATATTTTTATTACTGTAACGAGCCTGCCGAAGCCGATTCCTTAGCCTTTCTTTCAAAAAGCGCCTTCATCAGCTCAGGCTTTTCATTTCTGATCCTGCCCTCGATCACCGATTCAACGAGAAAATGCAGTGCGTCGCCGATCTCCTTCCCGGAAAATCCCTCTGCTGCGACATCGTCGCCCTTTAAAGCGAGCATATCCTCTCTGTAGCACTCACCGCTACGGATAACGTCGTACATTCTGATCTTCATTGCATCGAGAACGTTAAGCTTCTCAAGGCAGAAGCTCTGCATTGCGCGGCTGTCTCCCTTGATGACCTCGATAAGTCTGCCTAAATTTTTCTCGCCTATCTCCCACAGCAGCTTTTTCACAACTATCTTGTCGTCCACGGGAGTCACATAATGATATTTTATAAGGCAGGTAACGATATCAATGGTCTTGTTGTCGAATTTCAGCCGACGCATGATATTCTCTGCGGTATCCGCTCCCTTTTTCTCATGATTCGGGAAATGACCCTCGCCCTCCTCGTCGTACAGAAAGCAGGACGGCTTTTCGATATCATGGAAGAACAGTGCTATACGCACATAAGGGTCGTCCGAGGAATTTTCCACCGAAAAAGCGGTATGCTCCCAGACATCGTAGATATGATAGCTGCTGTGCTGTTCAAAGTTCAGGCACCGCTTGAATTCGGGGATAATCTTCATAAAAACATCGGAATACTCAATAAGTATCTCCGCAGGAGCCGTGCCGCACAGAAGCTTCACAAGCTCAGTCCTTATCCTCTCGGCGGAGACCTCGTTTACCAGAGAGCGCATCTCATGGATAGCCAGAGACGTGGTGGATTCGATCGTAAAATTAAATCTCGAAGCAAATCTAAGCGCACGGAGTATACGGAGAGCGTCCTCTCTGAATCGTTTTTCGGGCTCTCCGACGCAGCGGATAAGATGATTGAACAGGTCCCGCTGTCCGCCGAATTTGTCGATAATGCCCGTCCTGTGGGAATAGCACATTGCGTTTATGGTAAAGTCCCTGCGGGACAGGTCCTCGGTGAGCTTATCGGTAAAGGAGACCGACTCGGGACGGCGGAAGTCCTTGTATTCACCGTCCACGCGATAGGTAGTGACCTCTACATTTTCGCCGCCCGACACAACAGTAACTGTACCGTGCTTTATGCCGGTATCAATAGTTTTTGTATCGGAAAAGCAGTTTTTTATCTGCTCGGGAAGAGCATTCGTGGTAATATCGTAATCGTCGGGAGTAAGACCCATAAGAGAATCCCTGACGCAGCCTCCGACGATATAAGCCTCGAAGCCGCGGCTTTCAAGCCTTTTGATCACAAAATTTATATTTTCGGGAATATTGATATCCAAGTGCCGCCGCCTCCATTTTGGTCCGTGGGAAAAATATGTATATGTATTTATTATATCACATATCTGCCAAAAATGCAACCGTTATTCAGGAATTTGCACAAAATTAACAGCTTAAAATAATCAAACAAAATTTGACAAAATATCAGACGTATGGTAAAATAACCTTGTCGGGCTCTTCCGCAGGGAGGAGGTGGAAACCATGGAATACATAATATCGCTTACAATTTCTGTTGTGGCAGGTATAATAAGTCATTATATCTGTAAGTGGCTTGACAGAAAGTAGCCCCGACAAGCCCAAAATGAAGAACCCCCTCAGAGTGCCAGCTCTGAGGGGGTTCGTTTGCGTGTCGCCATGGAACACAATATCACTTATTACAATTATATTATAACACGTAAATACTATTTTGTCAATATCCGAAAAAAATTTTTCGGATAATAAGGGGTTTGCATAAAATTAAGACCCCCTCAGAGCTGGCACTCTGAGGGGGTTCGTTTGCGTGTCGCCATGAGACACAACATCACTGATTTCATTTATATTATAACACGTAAATACTATTTTGTCAACCTACCTCGCTCATATCAAGCTCATCGTTGTAGATCTGCATAAGCACGTCAACAAGGCTCTGTTCGATATTACTGAGGTCGATGAAGCACACTCTTCCGAGTATCCTCTCATCGTCGCGGAAAACGATGTTCGGTTCCTTTCCTCTGATCTTTTCCGTCAGAGGATAGAGATAATAGACCGTTTCCGCATTATAGGTCTCCTGCATATTATACGCATTGTATATATCAATATCTTTTATACCGTAATTATCCTTCTCGGCATCAAGAGACTGCCACTTTGCGTCGATGATAACTCTGTGCTTGTCAAATTTGCGGGTCAGGAACATTCCCGGCTTCTGGTCGATATTCGGCACTCTTCTGTTGAGGACAGGATAGATCTTGTGCTGTATTTCAATGCTGAAATTGCTCCTGTCGATGACATGGTTAAGTATGCTGGAGATATAGCAGTCGAAAAGCTGCTCTGTGGGTATCATCACGCTGTAGTTCACGCTTCTGCCCGTTGCAATGGAGATACCGCTCTTTTTCAGCAGGAATATCTGCGCCCATCTGAGGGCACCGTTATACCTGAGCATGCTTCTGTCATGGACACAGGCTGCGAAGTCCTGCGTATAGTTGATGGAATAATCCACGCCGTCGAAGTTCGCCAGAAGAATATCTATCTTGTTGCGGGTTCTCGCCGATGATGTTATCTTCCGCAGATAGTTCAGCGTAGACTTTATCAGACGATTCTCCGCACGGTTTATGGTAAAGATATCATACTGCACATAGAATTTGTCCTTATGAGCAAAATTCTTGGTGGCGTGCTTGCTGTAGACTACCTTTCCCTTAAGAAAATTCTCGTTTGCCATATAAGGCGTATAGCTCTGCTTCAGACCGTCGTTGACGATATCAAAGCAATCGTTTACGAAGGAAAGCACGAAGGTCTCGAAGATGTTCAGCTTTTCAGCCGCCATGGTGTTGATATTGTAGTTTTTCATTGGCAGGGCAGGGTTCGCCTTTATCATTTCAAGGAGCATATGCTTTTCGGAAAGACGTCTGCCGTCCTTGGAAATAATGGACAGAGCGGGAAGTATCTCGAACTGTGTGCCGTTTTTCAGAACTATGGTGCCTGCGAAGCCCTTTGCAGCAAGTATCCTTTCCTTGCCCTCTCCCGAGGGCTTAAGAAGATAGTTAGGCTGACCCGGAAGCGCAGACAGGGGGTTTTCCAGAACAAACGCCTCCAGCAGCTCAAAATCATGCTCGGAAACGGGACAGCCGCCCTCTCGCTCACTGCTTCCTCTTATTGTAAAAAACTCCGATTCCTTTATGGAAAATCTTTCTGTTTTGATCATTTTGATTTTCCTTTCATTATTTTAGAAGAGCTTTCTGTAGGAATTGATATTCCAGAATGCGTCGTCGTTTATCTCATATGTATCGTCCACATCGAGGAACAGCTCAACGTTCGGACCGAACACAGCGGAGTAATCAATAGCTGTAGCCTTAACGAACTGCTCATCCGGCTCCTTGTTGTAGTCGCCCAGAGTCCAGCGTATCTTCTGATAATCTCCGTAGAAATACTCCTGCAGCAGCGGAACGATAGCGTTCTTGAATATCTTGCCCAGCGCCTCGATAGTGGGGTTTTCCCTCAGGGGCATAAAGTACGCATGTCCTATCATATGCTCTCTGTCGCAGAGTATCTCGATACGCTTGTTGATTATGGTGAGAAGGTCGCAGATATTGACATCCTCGACGTACAGGTCCTTGAAAAGCTCGGGAACGGGCATCATCTCGATAAAGTCGAAACGACGTCTGATAGCCGTATCCAGAAGAGCTATGGAACGGTCGGCGGTATTCATTGTGCCGACAATGTATACGTTATCGGGAACGCCGAAGGGCTCCTGCGAGTAGGCAAGCTTTACCTTAACGGCCTCGGGCTGACCCAGTCTCTTTGAAGGCTCGATAACGGTGATAAGCTCACCGAAGATCTTCGAGATATTGCCTCGGTTGATCTCATCTATGATAAACACGTAGTTATCGTCGGGATGCTCCGCAGCATTCGCGCAGAATTCGCGGAAGATACCCTTATCGACAACGTACACCATTTCCTTTTTTCTGGTACGCTCACCGCGCTCGTTCATGGTCTCGAGGAACACGGGCTTGATACCCTCGATAAATTCCTCATAGCCCATAGACTGGTGGAAGGTAGTAAATTCGATCTGATTAAAATTCTGCTTGAGCTCGTTGTAGCGCTCCAGCATTGCCCCGTAGTCCTTTTTCATCACAGCTTCCACAGGGAGGTTATATATGATAGATAAAGCATAGTTTACCGTATTGTAGGTTTTACCGGTTCCCGGAGGACCGTATAAGATGATATTCTTTCCCATTTTTTATACTCCTTTTTTGCGGAACATTTCCGATATCACATCGGCACATGTAGTTTTTCAGTATCTCAACACTGTAAAGAATTTCTGAAGAAATGTAAAATTCCGCACAATCCTATTATAATTATAACTTATATTTTTGTATATTTCAAGAGATATAGGGATTTTTTTGAAAAAAGTTTTGACAAATTTTTAATCAGTTTATTGTATAAAATATAGAAAACGATTAAGTAAATTCTGTTTTAATTTATAAAATTTCCCATTACTCGACAGACTTTTATCTTTTTCCTATTTTTTTGATGAAAAAGCTGTTATAAAAATTCGGTAACAAATCAATGACAATTAAATAAATCGCCTTTACAAAATGACAAAAATATCGTATAATTAGAGTGATATGGTGTACACATAAAGAAGTATGTATTTGCTGAGTTTTCTTTTTCAGCAGACATTATATTTTAGATAAAATTAAAGGCGGGATAATGAGTGTTTGCCGAAATCGATGAGAAATACAAATACGACGGAGACGATCTGGGGGCAGTTTATTCTAAAAACAATACGGTTTTCAAGGTATGGTCTCCTCTTGCAGAGGACGCTGCCGTGCTGCTCTATCATAAATGCACCGACGAAAAGCCCTTTCGTCATATGCCTATGAAAAAATCCAAGGAGGGCGTATGGACAAAGGTCGCTAACGGCGATCTCAACGGCGTTTACTATACCTATCAGATCACACACGACTCGATAACCTACGAAACTATTGATATATACGCAAAGGCTTCGGGCGTTAACGGCATTATGGGAATGGTCGTCGATCTCGGCGAGACAAACCCCGCAGGCTGGGATAAATCTGTACAGCCCGAGCTTAAGTCCTATACCGACGCAGTTATCTACGAGCTTCATGTCAGGGATTTCTCTATCGACAAGAGCGTGAACTTCTGCTACAAGGGACGCTTTCTTGCATTTGTCGAAAAAGGGCTCGTCAACGAGGCGGGCGACTCTGCGGGCATCGACCATATCAAGGAAATGGGCGTGACTCATGTTCAGCTCATGCCCTGCTTTGACTATGCTACCGTAGACGAGGCGGACGTTCATCGTCCTCAGTTCAACTGGGGCTACGACCCGATGAACTATAACCTCCCCGAGGGCTCCTATGCCACAAATCCCTACGACGGAAAGATCCGCATATACGAATTCAAGCGGCTTATCCAGTCTCTTCACAACGCGGGGATAGGCGTTATCATGGACGTGGTGTACAATCACACCTATGCTACGGCGGATTCCTGCTTTACTAAGACCTTCCCGAAATATTACTACCGCCAGTGGCAGGATACCGAGTACTATTCCAACGGCTCGGGCTGCGGCAATGAGGTCGCTACCGAAAGATATATGGTCAGAAAATATATCGTGGACAGCCTGTGCTACTGGGCAAAGGAATACAAGATAGACGGCTTCCGCTTCGACCTTATGGGGCTTTACGATAACGAGACTATCAACATCATCTATGAAAAGCTCCATGAGATAAATCCCAATATCATCATCTACGGCGAGGGCTGGACAGGCTCCGATGCCGCTATCCCATACGAGCAGCGGGCTATGAAGCTCAATGCACGTCACGTTCCTCATGCGGGATTTTTCAGCGACGATTTCCGCGATACCGTCAAGGGAAACAATTTCGAGAACCGCGACAGGGGATATGTCAACGGAGCGCCTGTCAACGAGGATTTCGTCAAGGAGATAATGTGCGGACGAGTTGCTCACCCGCAGGTACCTAACCTCAACAAATACGCATGGACCGATACTCCTCAGCAGACCGTAAACTATGTGGAGGCTCATGATAACCTCACTCTCTGGGACAAGCTTTCCTATACAAATCCCACAGATACTATAGAAACTCGTATTCAAATGGACAAAATGGCTGCGGCTATGGTCTTTCTTTCGCAGGGTATCCCCTTTATTCAGGCGGGACAGGAATTTCTCCGCTCAAAGCCCCTCCCGGGCGGTGCCTTCGACCATAACAGCTACAAGTCTCCCGACATAATCAACAGCCTGAAATGGAACAGAAAGACTGAATACAAAAACGTCTGCGATTATTATAGGGGACTTATCGCTCTCAGAAAGGACCACTGTGCTTTCCGTTTCCCCGACAGAGACTCTATCGGAAAGAATCTGACCTATTTCTCAAAGCTGCCCGGCAGGGTGGTGGGCTTCTCTCTTAAGGGGGACGACAAGCTGGAGGAGATAATAGTTTTCCTCAATCCCAACAATTATGAGATAGATCTTTACGCATTTGAAAAATATAATGTCTACGCAGACGGCGAGCGCGCGGGAACAGAACCTATGTATACCGTCGAGGGAGATTACAAGGTCGCTCCCTACAGCATAATCGTTCTGGGCAAGCCTTATCCCGAGCCCGAGGACGAAAATGTTCATACATATATAATATAATGGAAATAAATCAAACTTAACATTTGAAAGGATTGAATAAAATGAAAAGAATACTTGTCTGCGAGGACGAGGACGTTATCAGGGATTTTGTCGTTATCAATCTGAAAAGAGCAGGCTACGACGTCGTTGACGTAAACTGCGGCGAGGACGCTTTAAAGGTTTTTGAAGAGGAAAACGGCAATTTTGATATTGCTCTTCTCGATATTATGATGCCCGGTATCGACGGCTTTCAGGTCTGCAAGTCTCTCCGCAAGAAGAGCAGCACTATCGGCATAATCATGCTCTCCGCAAAAACTCAGGAAATGGACAAGGTCAGCGGACTTATGCTGGGAGCGGACGACTATATCACCAAGCCCTTTTCCCCTTCCGAGCTCACCGCACGTATCGACGCGGTTTACAGACGCGTCAGCATGACTATCCACCAGGAGCCGAAAGCGCCTATCATCGAATCGGGTCCATTCGTGCTGAATCTCAAGAGCCGCACTGTTTCCAAGAATGGCGTGCCCATCGACCTTACGCAGGTTGAATATCAGATACTCGAATACTTTATGAACAATCAAAACACCGCTCTCGACAGAATGAGCATCTTAAAGCACATCTGGGGAGAAAATTATTACGGTGACGATAAGATAGTCGATGTAAATATCCGCCGTATCAGAATGAAGATAGAGGACGAGCCCTCCAATCCGAAATATATCTCCACTATCTGGGGCTTCGGCTACAAATGGTCCGCAGGCGAGGCTAAATCAGACGAAAATAGCTAAAAAACACGCACAGGAAGCATTTTCCTGTGCGTGTTATTTTTTGTGTTTACAAGGAAAACCGAGGTCCTTTCTGTCCGTGTCTGTCAGCATAAGTCTTGCTCCGCGTTCGGCAAACCAGTTATATTCCATGACCTTGTATCTGCATATGCATTTGTATATCATCTGCTGTTCTTCAACGGTACGGATCCCGTATTGGTTCCAGAAATTATCGTAGTATATTTCATCGTCAAGGCAGTAGTCCATGTACCCTCCGTCATAGCTTTTCTCCGCAGACAGACCGCATTCCTCCAAAATCGACCGAGGGGACGCATATATTGGTATCTTTATCAGCTCGTCGGCGCTGTTCCAGCAGTCGGAGGAATATTTTTCGCAGTAGTTGGTATATTCCTGCTCTCCGAAAATATATGAATTAAATTCCGGCAGATAGTATGCATTTCCTTGAAAGGGTACATCTGTAAAGCCTATATCTCCGAAAATAAATCCAATCTGCGGCTTTCCGAGGTTTATCAGATGATCAATATTATTTTCGGCGCACCATTTTTCGGCATGTTCCGTCAGCTTTCCGAATAAGCTTCTAAGAAAATCGGCATAGATTGGGGCATCTCCTTCATTAGCTTTGAAGCTTTCAAAATCAGGATATTTTCCTTTTGAAAAATCACGGGAAAACTCGTCAATATTTATTTTCCTCGTAACAAGCACAGAATTTTCTGTATGTTCATAGGAAAAACTGTCCTTTTCTTTATCGTAAAAATAGTCCTTATTTGTGATATCATCACCGGATATCATGCACCTGCAAAGCCGCATAAAATCAATGCGGGGCTTTCTGTCGGCAATGTACAGCATCAGCTCCGTGGACTTCGGCTTTGCGATGTAATATGTTAAGCCGCCGCACTCGGCGGAAAGCAGCCTTGAAGTCAGATAATAAGGGTTTTTCCGCCTCCTGCTTTTCCGATATGAATTGTTCAGTACGGTAAAAAAATGCTCGTGCCACCTTGAGATAAGCTCGTCGGTCAGACTTTCTGCATGATTTATCCGCAGAAATTCTTCCCTTGCAGCAGTTATGTTCATCGGCTTATAATAGCAAAACTCGTCAATGGAGCCTCTGTCGGTGCCGAAGATGAATAAATATTCATCGTGACGAGGACTGTAATATACATCCGCTTTTGCAGGAACATTACGCGGCAGTTTTACTGTCATATCAGCCCATACTCCTTTTTCATCTGCAATACCCGCTTGACATGCTCGTCCACAACGTCCTCGGAAAGAGTTCCGCTGTTCATCGCCGACACAATGTCATTGTACGCGGTCACAGGCTCGGAAACGCACAGCAGGTCGTTTCCCGACAATATCCCCAGCACATAGGGACTTAAATTGCCAGAATACGCCTTTATGCCGTCCATGCCCAGATCATCGGTGATGATAACGCCGTCAAAGCCTATCTCCTCGCGGAGTATCTTATGAACGTTCGGCGAAAGCGACGCAGGGAGGCTGCTGTCCATGCACTCGATAACGTTATGATTTACCAGCACCGCAGGAGTATATCTTCCGGAAATACCCGCCTTGAAGGGCACAAAGTCCGTGCTGCGGAAGCTGTCCATGCTGCGGCTGTCGTAGGCTATCCCAGTATGAGTGTCCACATTGCTGCCATAGCCGGGGAAATGCTTGATACAGCTCATAAGCCCGTTATCTCCCGAGGTGTTGACTATCTGCTTTACCACATTTGCGGTCTCATCTGCGCCTGCGCCGACGGTGCGGTCATAGATATAATCGCCGCTCTGCGCGATATCTGCCACGGGAGCGAGGTTCATATTTATCCCCAGCGAAGTTAGCAGCTCTGCCTTTTCCTTTGTATCGGAGATTATCCCGTCCATGCCGCCGTTTTTGTAGACCTTCTGTATTGAATCAAAGGGACTTTCACGGAATGCGGAAAATTTGCTGACTCTGACAACATTTCCGCCCTCCTCGTCAACAGCGATAAAAGGGGCTATCTCTGCCGCATTTTTGATGCTGCAGATAAATTCCTTTGCGGAGGACTTGTCCCTGCCGTCAAGATCCACGGCATACAGGGTATATCCCGCGAAATCATAGGTGCTCATCATATCGGCAGCTCCGCTTGACGGACATCTTGCAAGGATAAGCTGCGCAGCCTTTTCCTCCCTGCTCATGTTTTCAACAATGTTTTTAACATCTCTTGAAACGTCCGCATTATGGGTATATACCGTATATGTTATACTATTTGTATTACTATTACTTTCTGTAATGTTATCAGCAGACTGATCTTCCTCGGAAATTTCAACAGTTTCAACAGCATTTGTTGAAATATTGCTTTCTTCTTCAAAGATATTGTCCTCCGAGGACGTATTTTCGGCATTTTCTTCCGTTACTTCCTCATTATAAACGTTTTCGGAGTTTTCAACATCTTCAGTATTTTCTGTTGAAAACACTTCCGTTTCGGACATTTCTTCATCGGGGACGCCCTCATTTTCGGGGATAATATCATTATTTTCCGAAATATCGGGGGTGATGTATATTTCCGAAGCTTCTCCGCCGTTTCCGGGGTCTATCACGGTATACTCCGATTTTTCCGACTTATCAAAAAAGCCCTCGCCCTCGGAAAACTGAAGGTCAAAATCGCCGCAGCCGCCTAAGGTCACCATAATAGCCGAAAGCAAAAATGCAAGTAATTTCTTTTTCATAATAAAGTACCGTCAGAATTTTATTTCCGTATCATTGCAGGAATATCCGAAGCCCACTATCTCGAAGGGACTTCCCGCAGTATCCGATGTCATGGTTATCTCGATATCCATTTCCTTGGGCTTCCGGAACTTTACCACCTGTGCAGCGTAAGGATCTCCCCAGCCGTCGGGGTCGTTGGCATTTATGGTCGTTATCTTTTCGCCGTTGACCGAAACGTCGATGCTGCCCATATCGGCGGATTTGTTCCGCTTATAGATGATAAAGAAGGAATTGCCGTTAACATGCAGCTTCATGGGCGTACCTTCGCCGTTATTGGCATAAGCCGCAGAAAAGCCTCCGCTGACTGTGGCATTTGTTTCGGTAAAGCCTCCGATATCTGTTATCGTGAAATTCTCCGAATCGGAGGGGCTGTCGGGAGTGACCAGCTTCATATCAACAAATGAGAATCCGTTTTGCGGCATCACGGGAATATCCGCAGGCTCATCGATATCATCGCCGTCAACTTCTGAAAACAGATTTTCTACCATTTCCGCCAGAAGAGAATGACCGTATTCATTGGGGTGAGAGCTGTCGTTGGAGTAGTCGCTCCATGTCATTCTGCCCTCGTCAAATTCCGCGGTAATTGCGTCATTTACGGAAATCATGGGCAGAGAATAATACTCTCCCAGAGCTGACATATGCTGCTGGCAGGTATAGCCGTTTTCGGTGCGGTTGAACATGAGTATCACCGCAGTATCGGGGTGATCTTTCAGAATTGTGTCGATAAGCGACTCATAGCTTTCCTTATGAGTGCTGTCCTGTGCGTCGTTCACCGCAAATTCGATGAATACCACATCGGGGTCATACTGCAGAATATCACGTTCTGCGCGTATATTTCCCAGAACGGAGGGCGTTCCGCTGAGTCCCGCATTGATATACTCGCTGTTGGTATTTCCGAACATCTCGCATATCCCGTCAAAGGACAGCTTCGCCCAGCAGGTCACAGGAGATGCTCCCACACCCTCGGTAATAGAGCCGCCCAGATATGCAAAGGTCGTTTTTTCGCCGTTTCTGAGCTTTTCAATGACCTTTTTCATGCGATAGTTATTGCCCTTGCTGAGCAGTGAGCGGTTTATCATCGCAGCATGAAATTCCTCTTCTGTTTCGGGAGCCTTTGTGGGTTCCTCGGCAGTCGTTGTCTCCTCGGAAATTTCCGTAACCTCGGAGCTTTCCGCAGGCGCATTATCCGTATTATCGGTGCCGCCGCAGCCGCAGAGCATTACCGCAAGCACTGCGGAAAGGGCTGTTATTTTGTTGAGCATCTTCATATGTATTCTCCTTGATTTTTATTGTACTTATTTTTCGGTGAAGCCTTTAGAGTTATTATCCTTAGATTAACTTATCATTTGCGGTTTGTTTTCGGCGGAGCAGAGCTCCGCGCATTTGATTCGCTCC
>JBJFHQ010000168.1:0-13001 GCA_051893755.1 Oscillospiraceae bacterium | reverse complement strand
GCGGGTCGGGTCCGCCCGACAGCGATTGCCGCGGTTGAGGTTTTAAGGCAAATGCGGCATCGACCCGCGGAAGTTACCGAAAGCCTAAGCGTCGAACAGCTAATTGATTGTAAGTAAATCGGTTAATAATTATAGCGGGCTTCACCAAAAGCAGATCAAAAACAAAAAAGAGGGATAATATGAGAAATATAAAGCCGGTAAAAGTAGGAGAACTTACTCTTGACGGAAGAAAAATCTATGTACAGTCGATGCTGAACGTTCCCGCTGCGGATATCGAGGGGAACGTCAGACAGGCAATTGAGCTTGAAAAAGCGGGCTGTGAGATGATCAGGACTGCTGTCCCCGACAAGGACGCTGTGGCGCTTATCCCCGCAATAAAGGAAAAGGTAGGTATCCCCGTTGTGGCGGATATCCATTTCGATCACAGACTTGCTCTTATGAGCGCCGAGGCTGGCGTGGACAAGATAAGGATAAATCCCGGAAATATCGGCGGTCAGGATAAGGTGAAGCAGGTGGCGGACTGCTGCCGCAAGCACAATATCCCCATAAGAATAGGCGTAAATTCAGGCTCCCTCGAAAAGGAGCTTCTTGCAAAATACGGCGCTCCCACTGCTGAGGCTCTTGTCGAAAGCGCACTCGGCCATGCGAAAATGCTGGAGGACTGCGATTTTGACGATATCGTCATCTCCATTAAATCCTCCGATGTGCCTACCATGATAAAGGCTTATCGTCTTATGGCGGAAAGTTGTACATATCCTCTTCATCTGGGCGTGACCGAGGCGGGCACCGAAAGAATGGGCATCATCAAATCTGCTGTGGGGATAGGCTCGCTGCTCTGCGACGGTATCGGCGAGACTATAAGAGTTTCTCTCACCGACGACCCTGTTAAGGAGATATATGCTGCTAAGGATATTTTATCTGCTGTCGGCAAGGGCAGCGGAGTGCGCCTTGTGTCCTGTCCCACCTGCGGACGGACTAAGATAGACCTTGTATCTCTTGCCAAGGAGGTCGAGGATAAGGTGAGAAATATCCACAAGGATATCACCGTTGCGGTCATGGGCTGCATCGTCAACGGTCCCGGCGAAGCACGTGAAGCCGATATCGGCGCGGCAGGCGGCGACGGCTGCGGACTTATCTTCCGAAAGGGCGAGATACTGCGGAAGGTACCCGAAAATGAGATAGTATCTGCTCTTATGGAGGAGATAGAAAAGCTGTAACGAATTGAATATATGTCTGAAGGACAGCTGCAAAAGGATAGCAGCTGTCTTTTTTATTTCAGGAATATTTTTCCCCTTAGGGTCATAGAATTAAATAAATCATTACCGAAAGGGGAATTTGAACAGCATGGACAGTGAAATCATTCAGTATTTTCCGACGCGGATAGCTTCTGCCCTTGCACAGGCAAACGGCGGGGATATATGGGAAATACGTCTGCGGACAGGCCGTCCTGCGGCGGTTGTCCATTCAAAGGGGATATCCTATCTGCTGCCCTCGGGGGAGATATCTCCCGACTATGCCAAGGCAATTGAAGTGGCTGCCGACGACATCAGAAGGGTCTTTGATTCGGTCTGCCAGTATTCAATTCACAGCCATACCGCTCAGATAGCAAACTGCTTTATCACCGTGGCAGGCGGTCACCGGGCAGGAATATGCGGAACTGCTGTCAATAATGGCGGTCGGCTTGAGACGGTACGCGATATCTCGGGGATAAATTTCCGCATAGCAAGACAGTGTATCGGCGCTGCGGACAAGATAATGCGGGAGGTCATGAAGTCCAAACCACGCAGCGTACTGATATGCGGCGAGCCTGCAAGCGGAAAAACTACGGTACTGCGCGATCTCTGCCGACAGCTGGGCATGAAGTACAGCGTGTCCCTTATCGACGAGCGCTGCGAGATAGCCGCCTGCGTCAGGGGAAGACCACGAAACGATGTGGGCATCAACACCGATGTATTCAGCGGATTTTCCAAGCCCGACGGCATAAATGCTGCGCTTCGGGTGATGTCTCCGCGGGTCATCGTCTGCGATGAGATAGGAACTAACGGCGATATTGCTGCCATTGAGTCTGCCTTCGGCTGCGGAGTGCGTATCGCAGCCACTGTGCACGGAGGCTCTCCCGAGGATATCTTTCGCAGGAAAAATATCCGCACTCTCGTGGAAATGGGGGTATTTGAATACTCCGCATTTATTAAGAACTGTGCAGTCGAAAAAATCATCAATATCGGAGAATATTATGAAAAACATAGGCTTGATACTGATAATAATTATGTCTGCAATGACAGGGGCGGCAATGGCTGACAGGCTTTCGGGCAGGTGCGCCCTTCTCTGTGAGATAGACCGCTTTATCGGCAAGGCTGCGGCTCTTATCAGACAGACAGCTTCTCCGCTGGAGGACATTATCCGTGCTGCCGCTGAGGACAAACGGCTGGGACGGCTTTCCTTTCTGTCGGATATAAACAGGGAGCTTGACAGCGGCAGGCTCGATATCCGCGAGGCATGGAGAGACTGTCTGAAAAAAGCTCCTCCCGAATACATACGGACAGAGGAAATGGCTGTCTTAGAGGAGCTTGGGGAGACTCTCGGCTCGACCGATGTGCAGGGACAGCTTGAAGCGCTTTCGGCAAAGAGGGACGCTCTTAGGGAGCTTATCGCCGAAGCAGACAGGGAGCGCAGAGAGAAGGGCAGACTGTATCGTATGCTGGGAGTGACAGCGGGTCTTTTCGCCGCTGTTATACTGATTTAAGGACTGATAATAATGGAAATTGATCTTATTTTTAAAATCGCGGGAATTGGAATAATCGTGGCAGTGCTGAATCTCCTGCTGAAAAAGGCGGAGCGGGACGAGCAGGCTCTTATGGTGACTATCGCGGGACTTATCGTGGTGCTGGGACTTATCATCAACGAGATATCGGAGCTGTTCGACACAATAAGGGCTGCCTTCGGACTGTAGGGATGATATCATGAAGCTTTCGGCTATTGCGGGACTTTGCATCTCGGCGGCGGTGATATGCCGCATATTTGATAAAACGGGCAGGGAATACGGCGTGATGATAACCGCCGCAGCTGCTGTGATAATAACCTCGCTGTCCGTTCTGGCGCTGTCTCCGCTGGTGGATTTTATCAACACGCTGTACGGCCGTATCGGCGCGGACGAGCAGTACATAAATATCCTGTACAAATCGGCGGGAGTGTGCTTTCTCACGGGACTTGCTGCGGGGATATGCCGTGACAGCGGTGAAAACACCCTCGCTGTTCAGGCGGAAACTGCGGGGAGGATAGCTATGGCAGTGATGGCACTGCCTCTTCTGGAAAAAATTGCGGATATTGCCGCAGGACTGATAGGATAGTGGAATGTATGAAAAAAACGGCAGTAACGGCAATTCTGATACTGATCATCGGATTTTTTTCGGGGATATACTGTTCTGCGGAGGAAAACGGCGGCGGCTATGCTGTGATAGACCCCTCGGAGCTGTATTCCTCGCTGGATATCGACGACAGCGGCATATATTCCGCCGTGCCCGATGAAGCTGGGGAGATACTCTCCGACAACGGCGTGACTATGGACGATGCAGGTGAATTTACCGAGATATCCTTCGGTGAGGTCATAAGCTACATTCTGGAGAAATTCGGGGACAGTCTGAAATATCCCATGAAAACCCTGGGGCTGGTCATTGCAGCAGCTGTGTTATCCTCGGCGGTGTCGTCATTTTCGGAAACTGTTCCCGACAGCAGGCTCAAGACCGTTTACGGAATGGTCTCCGTTATGGTGACGGCGGCTGTGGTGGCTGTGCCTGTATCGGAGTGTCTCAATAACATCGCAGCTACGATAAAGGCGGGGGGAGTGTTCATGCTGGCATATGTTCCCGTGTATGCGGGGATAGCTGCTTCCTCGGGAGCTGTCACAAGCGCGGCAGTCTACAACATGACCCTTATCGGCGCAGCGGAGGGGGCTGTTCAGCTGGCATCGAATATCATGCTGCCGCTGCTGTCCTCCTGCATGGCGCTGGGCATCGCCGACGGCATAAATACACAGTATTCACTGGGAAGCATCACTGCGCTGATAAACAAGTGCTGCACCTTTCTCATGGTCGCAGTTATGACGATATTCACAGGAATGACCTCCCTGCAGAGCAGTATTGGCACCGCCGCAGACAGCATAGGAGTAAAGGCAGCAAAGCTTGCGGTATCGAACTTTGTTCCCGTGGTGGGAGGGGCCTTGTCCGACACATACGGGACAGTGCGGTCCTGTCTGGGACTGCTCAGAAGTGCTGCGGGGATATACGGCATTGCGGCGATAGCTCTTACCGTGCTTCCTCCCGCGCTGGAGGCGACGGCATTATATCTTGCGGTAAACATCGGCTGTGCCGTTTCGGAGATACTCGGACAGGACAGGCTGGTAAAGCTTCTGAAAAACACCTCATCGGTCATAGGCATGGCGCTGGGGCTGCTGCTCTGCTTCGGAGCGCTGCTTATCATATCAACGGGGATACTCATGGTGCAAGATCCGCAATAAGAGGGGATAATATGGAAACGATAAAAAGCATTATACTTTCCGCCTGCTTTATCTCGATAATATCGGCGGCGCTGGGAATGGCTGTTCCCGACGGGAAATGCGAGGGACAGCTAAAGCTCATTTTAGGGGCGATATTCATTGTTACGGCAGCGACCGGGATAATTAAGGGAGATTTTTCCGATATCGCCGAAATATCCGCAGGCTCCGCGGCAGTTACCGAAAGCACCGCCGCAAATGCCGATGATTATTTCATAGCTGCGGCGGAAAAAAATCTTGACCGCACTCTGGAGAATTATCTCAAAGAAAACGGCATATCCGATGCGGAAGTTTCCTCCGTGATTGATATTTCCGAAAACGGCAGCATATATATTAATGAAGTCACAGCAAGTCTTTCGGATTATTATTCCGATTATGTCCGTGCTGTGGAGACTCTTAAAAATGCTGTCGGAGAGGACGTGACTATCTATGTGAAAAGGCAGGCTGATGAAAATGGATAAGATAAGGGAGTTTATTGAAAAGCTGCCCAAAAACAAGAAATTCATCTATGGAGCGGTGATCGTCGGGATAGCCGGCATGCTGCTGATAATCTTCTCGGGGGGCAGCGGCGATGAGACTGCCGGGAAGTCCGCCGACACAGAGGCTTTCAGCAGCAATGATGCTTACGAGGCGGAGCTGGAAAGCCGCCTTGCGGAAATTCTTTCGAGCATACAGGGGGTGGGAGATGTAAAGGTGATGATAACTCTGTCCTCGTCGGAGGAGTACGTATACGCCGAGGAGACAGATACCTCCGCCGACAGACAGCAGCGCGAATACGTTATCGCGGACAAAGGAGGGATAGTCACAAAGATAAATTCTCCCGCTGTTACGGGAGCGGTCATCGTATGCGAGGGCGGAGGTAATTCTCAGGTCTGCGAAAAGGTGTATGAGGCTGTCTCCGTGGCGTTGGGTCTGCCCTCCAACCGCATATGCGTGGTGAAAATGGAATGAACCATATATTCAGAAAGGAAATGATACTATGAGAAAACCAACCTTGATAATCGGAAAAAAACACATTATTCTCGCATGTCTTACCCTTATTCTGGGAATCGCCGTTTACATGAACTATGCCTTCTCCGCCGCGGAAAAGAGCATCGCCGACGATACCGCTGCGGCTGCCGACTCAAAGACCGTAAACTACGGCGATGCAGCTTATGTTAACACGGGCTCCGCTGACGAGATAGACTATTTCTCACAGGCAAGACTTTCCCGCATGACCTCCCGCGATGAGGCTGTGGAAACTCTGTCCGCAATGCTTAACGGCGGGGATATATCCTCCGAGGAGGACGCCGCCTATACTGCCGAGGCTGTAAATCTTACCCAGCTTTCCGAGAGCGAGGCAAAGATAGAATCACTGGTGAAGGCACAGGGCTTTGAGGACTGCGTTGTCTACCTTGACGGCGAGACTGCCAACATTGTTGTCCGCACAGATGGGCTTACTCCCGAGGATGCAGCTAAAATTAAGGATATACTGTTAAGTGAGGTGACAATTTCTTCGGAAAATATCAGAATTTTTGAGGTAAAGTAGTTGTTTTATCTGAAAAAATTTGTTATAATAGTAATGTGAATTGTTTTAACGCTACTTTCTGTAAAACTTTTACAGTTATGCCTGCATTACATAATTATACAAATTCGGAAGGAATGAAATAACATGGATAGAAAAACGGAAACAGGTATAAAAAGTCTTAAGATATCCGAGGACGTTATCGAAGCGGTGGTTAAAAACGCCGTTATGAGCGTTGACGGAGTCGGAGGACTTTTCGGAAAAAGTCCCGTTAAAATGGATCTGACTTCGGAGTTTCCCGAGGTCACGGTGAGTGTTAAGCTCACCTACAGCTGCAAGGCGAAAAACGTCTGCGAAAATATACAGAAAAAGGTCCGCGACGATATCCTGTCCATGATGGGCATTGCGTTAGGAGCGGTAAATGTCAGGGTCGAAGGTATCGCAGCATACGGTGCATAAGATATTGACCTGCTATGAGCCGCAGTCGGGATACTGTCACTCCTTACAGCTGCATATTTTGCAATGATCGATAGTATTCGGAAAAGCAGGCTCTGAGGGGGATTCCCACAGGCTTGCTTTTCTGCGTGATTTTTTGATTGAAAGGATATTTTAAAATGAAAAAGGGAAGTTTGATTCGTGAGGCGGCGTTTATCCTCGTATTTGAAAAGATATTCCGCACGGAGGAGTCCTGTGACGAGATAATCGCCACAGCTAAAGACGCCGACATCTTTGATTTCGGCGAGGAATCTGTGGAGGAAAAGGATTTTGACAAGGTCTCCGCGGCAGTCTTTAAGGGAGTTTACGATAATCTTGACGAGCTGGACGAGATTATTTCCTCATACAGCGAAAAGCGTCAGATAGGCAGGATATCAAAGGTCAGCCTTGCTGTTTTAAGACTTGCTATCTATGAGATAAAGCACAACGACAAGGTGCCTACCAATGTGGCTGTCAGCGAGGCAGTCAATCTTGCGAAAAAATACGGTTTCGATCCCGATGTGAAGTTCGTCAACGGCGTTCTCGGGAGATTTGCCGAGTCGGTCGAGGCAAAAGCGTAATGGCTCGCTTTCTGGGGATAGATACCAGCAACTACACCACCTCCGCTGCAATCTATGACAGCTCGGACGGCTCGGTCGTTCAGGAGAAAATGCTGCTTCCCGTGAAGGAGGGCGGCTGCGGGCTTCGTCAGAGCGATGCTGTGTTTCATCACACGGTGCAGCTGCCTAAGGTGATATCTGCCCTTGCCGACAGGACGGACCTCAAAAATATATCCGCTGTGGGCGTTTCGTACCGTCCGAGGAATATCGACGGTTCATATATGCCCTGCTTCCTATGCGGAGAGGGACTTGCGGACAATCTGGGCAGATTTCTGGACGTTCCCGTTTTCAAGACAAGTCACCAGATCGGGCATATCTTAGCGGCGCTGTACTCCGCGGACAGGCTTTCCATGCTGTCGGGTGATCTCATTGCCTTCCACATAAGCGGCGGGACTACCGACTGTCTGTACTGTTCTCCCGATGAAAAGGATATCCTGTCAGTGTCGGAGATAGGCACTTCTCTTGATTTAAAGGGCGGTCAGCTCATCGACAGGACGGGCGTTATGCTGGGACTTAATTTCCCATGCGGTCCGCAGCTTGAAAGGCTGGCGGAGAAAAGCAAGGCAGACCCTTCAAAAATGAATGTAAGGCCTGTTATGAAGGGCGGCAGCTGCTGTCTTTCGGGCTTTGAAAATAAATTCGGGAAGATGCTCTCCGAGGGCGTTTCTTATGAGGATATCGCTCTTGCGTGTCAGTATGCGGTGGCTGCTTCCGCCGCAAAAATGACCGAGTACGCATTTTCCGAAAAGGGACGGCTCCCCGTGCTTTATGCGGGCGGAGTCATGTCCAACAAATATATACGTAAATATATTGCCGACAGATACGAAAACACATACTTTGCCGCTCCCGAGTTTTCCTGCGACAACGCAGCGGGCACGGCGATATTTGCGGCGATAGCTTATTCAAACGGAGTAATAAAATGTCAATAACCGTAACAGTTTCACAGCTGAATGCATACACCGCGTCTATATTCCGCGGAGACAAGAATTTTCGGAACATCATCGTCAAGGGCGAGATATCCAACTTTGTCAATTACAGAAAAACAGGGCACTTTTACTTTACCCTGAAAGAGGGCGGCTGTGCGGTAAAGGCTGTGATGTTCAGCAGATATGCTTCTGCGCTGCCATTTATGCCCGAGGACGGCATGAGCGTTTATGTTACCGCAAACGTGGAGGTCTTTGAACGGGACGGCGTGTATCAGCTGTACGTTTCGGACATGCTCCCGGACGGCGTAGGTGCGCTCTATCTTGCGGCGGAGCAGCTTAAAAACAAGCTCGCTGCCGAGGGGATATTCGCCGAGGAGCACAAAAAGCCTATCCCGAAATATCCCGCAAGGATAGGCATAGTCACCTCCCGCGAGGCGGCGGCTTTAAGGGATATGCTCAACATCATCGGACGGAGATATCCTGCGGCGGAGGTGGTCTTATTCCCCTGCATGGTGCAGGGTAAGGACGCTCCGGAGTCTATCTGCGATGCTCTGGATTTTGCCGATATAAGCGGCTGCGACGTCATTATCTGCGGAAGAGGCGGCGGCTCCTTCGAGGACCTCAATGCTTTCAACTCCGAGGAAGTGGCGCGCACTATCTATAATTGCAATACGCCCATAATATCCGCGGTGGGACACGAGACCGATACCACTATCGCAGATCATGCGGCGGATATGCGGGCACCTACTCCCTCTGCGGCGGCAGAGCTGGCAGTGCCGCTCATGTCCGAACTGCTGAGTGATCTTGAAATGCTCTCAAAGGATCTGCGGGCAGCCTTTGAAAGATATACCGACGATCTGGAAATGCAGCTGGACGGCGCTCAGAAACGGCTGGAGCTGCTTTCTCCCGAAAATCGGATAAAATTCTTTGAAGAAAAGATATCCGACTGTGAAAAAAGGCTGGAAGCTGCTATTGATATGCGGTTTGGCGCAGAGAACGATAAGCTCGCTCATCTTGCGGCACAGCTGGACGCGTTAAGTCCGCTTAAGATAATGGCGCGGGGCTATTCCGCGGTTTTTAAGGACGACAGTCTGATCTCCTCCGCAAAGTCTGTAAAGGCGGGGGACAAGGTATGCATACGCTTTTCCGACGGGGAAAGAAATGCTGTTATCGAATAATAAAGGGGAAATATATATGTCATATGAAGATTCTGTAAAAAAGGTAGAGGATATCATCGGGCAGCTAAACGGCGGCGAGCTTCCTCTCGACAAGGCTATTGAGGCCTTCAAGCAGGGCATGAACGAACTGGAGTCCTGCAGAAAGGCTCTGGAAAATGCGAAAATGACCGTGAAGGACGCAGGTGAAACGGATAATGAATGATATAAATACAGCAAGGCTCACCGAATACTCCGAAATGACCAACAAGCGCCTCCTTGAATACAAGGAGCGTTACGGCGGAAAGCAGACCGACTATCAGCATGAGGTGACCGAAGCCATGTGGTACTCGCTGATGTCGGGCGGAAAGCGGCTCCGTCCTGCGCTGGTGCTGGAATTTACGCGGATATGCGGCGGTGATGTACAGACTGCTCTTGCGGCTGCCTGCGCCCTTGAGATGATACATACCTTCTCGCTTATCCACGACGATCTGCCCTGTATGGACAACGACGATATCCGACGCGGAAAGCCCTCCTGCCACAAGGCATACGGTGAGGCTATGGCTCTGCTGGCAGGCGACGCTCTGGAGAATATTGCTTTTGGTGTTATCGCCGATGACGACAAGCTTTCCGATGAAAAAAAAGTAAAGCTTATCTCCGAGCTTTCGCGGGCTGTGGGCACCGACGGGATGATAGGCGGACAGGTCATTGATATGGACAATGTGAACGGCGCTGTGTTCCCCGAGGACAAGCTTCTTGACATGTATTCCATGAAGACCTCGGCGCTTATCCGCTGTGCATGCAGAATGGGCGTTATCTGTGCGGGACGGTATGAACTGCTTGATGCGGCAGGCGAGTTTGGCAGACAGCTTGGACTTGCCTTCCAGATAACCGACGATATCCTCGATATGACCTCGACCACCGAACAGCTCGGAAAGCCTGTGGGCAGTGACAAGGAGCTGGGAAAGTCCACCTATGCTGCCGTAATGGGGATAGAAAAAGCCGAAAGGACTGCGGCAGAGTTTACCGAAAGGGCTGAAAAAGCTCTCGGAGATCTCTCTGATACAGACTTCCTTGCGGAGCTTACAGTATATCTGCTTTGCAGAAATAAATGATGTGAAAGGATCTGAAAAGGGAAATGAAATATAATTATATTCTGACATCCTCCGTACTGGCGTGGTTTCTTGCACAGATAATCAAAACGATAATTGTTTTTGTACAGACAAAAAAATTCAATTTCGAAAGACTTTTCGGCCCCGGCGGAATGCCCAGCGGTCACTCTGCCATGGTATGCTCAGCAGTTGTGGCAGTGGGCAGACAGTTCGGCATATATGGGTTTGAATTTGCGATGATCGTAATGTTTGCGCTGGTGGTCCTGTACGATGCTATGGGTGTGCGCCGTGAGGCGGGAAATCATGCCCATGAGATAAATATTATCAAGAAAATGATGAACTACAGCGCCATTGAGGCAAGCAGCGATTCCCCCGAGGAAAAAAGCCGCAAAAAGGAAAAGGAGCTTAAGGAAATACTGGGACATACTCCGCTGCAATGTCTCTGCGGCGGTGCACTGGGTGTTATCATGGCTCTTGTTTTTCCCATGAGTCTGTGAGCCGGAGGATTAGCTATGAATAACGATCTCGATAAATACGACGCAGACGAGACCGATGTGGTCCCTTCCGCAGTTCGGCTGAAGCTTCCCGAGGATCTGAAAAAGCTGTCCATTCCTCAGTGCAGGCAGCTTTGCAGGAAGATCAGGAAAACTCTTATCAAAACAGTGGGCGAGAACGGCGGACATCTTTCCTCAAATCTCGGAACGGTGGAGCTGACGGTCTCACTTCACAGGGTGTTCGATTCTCCAAAGGACAAGATCGTCTGGGACGTGGGACATCAGGCGTATACTCACAAGCTGCTGACGGGCAGATACGACAGGTTTTCCACTATCAGAACGGAAGGCGGGCTTTCGGGCTTTGCACGTCCCTCTGAATCGGAGCACGATGCCTTCATCAGCGGTCACAGCAGCATCTCTATTTCTGCTGCCTGCGGCATAGGCAGAGCTATGCAGCTTTCCGGCGATAACGAGCACCATGTTATCGCAGTTATCGGTGACGGCGCATTTACGGGCGGCGAGTCCTACGAGGGACTTAACAACGCAGGAAAGGGTCTTAACAATCTTATCGTGGTGCTTAACGACAATGAGATGTCCATTTCAAAAAATGTGGGAGCTATCGCAAAATATCTTTCCTCTATCCGCGCAAACGAAAAGTATATCACCACAAAGCATCGTACAGAAAAGATACTTGACAATATCCCCGTAGTTGGCAAGCCTGTGAAGGAGATAATGGAATACTCCAAGTCCACACTGCGCTGGATATTGTATCATAATACCATGTTTGAAAACATGGGCTTTGTGTATCTGGGACCTGTGGACGGTCACGATATCGCCGCAATGGACGAGGTGTTCAAGGCGGCTAAGGCAGTGGGAAAGCCTGTGCTGGTGCATGTAAAGACTGTCAAGGGCAAGGGCTTCAAGCCTGCGGAAAAGAATCCCGGAGCCTTCCACGGCATAAGCGCCTATGAGCTGAAATACGGAAATCCCGAGGTCATATCCGAGGACTGCTTTTCAGCTGTATTTGGGCGTGAGCTGACTGCGCTTGCCGAAAAGGACGACAGGATTTGCGCAGTTACCGCTGCCATGAAATACGGAACTGGACTTCAGTATTTCGCTTCGGAATTTCCCGACAGATTTTTTGACGTGGGCATCGCAGAACAGCATGCGGTCACCTTCTGCGGGGGACTGGCTTCCATGGGGAAGATACCCGTATTTTCCGTATATTCGAGCTTTCTGCAGAGAGCGTACGACCAGATAATCCACGACAACGCTATCCCGAACAATCACATAGTTTTATGCGTTGACCGTGCAGGCGCTGTGGGCGAGGACGGGGAGACTCATCAGGGAGTGTTCGACGTTCCCATGCTGACGTCGGTGCCTTCTGTTACGGTATATTCTCCTTCGGATTATTCCGAGCTTAAGGCTTGTCTTAAAAAGGCGCTTTATGAGACCGACGGCATCGCTGCGGTAAGATACCCCAAGGGACAGGGAGAAGAAGGCTGTCCTGAAACAGGATATTCCGACTATGTATATGACCGAAACGGCGGCTCGGATATTCTCGCAGTATCCTACGGCAGAATATCCCGTGAGCTTTTCACGGAGGATATACCCTGCGGCAGACTGCGCATTATAAAAATAAATCCCCTTTCAGAGGATATTGTTTCGATTTGCAGGAATTATAAATATATACTGTTTTTCGAGGAATCCGCAAGAAATGGCGGCATAGGCGAGCATCTGCTGTCAAGGCTCGCCGAATCGGGATTTTCGGGGAAATATAAGATAATCGCCGCAGAGGGCTTTATTCCGCAGGCGACTGTAAGCTCATCGCTGCACAGGCTGGGTCTGGACGGCGAGGGCATGCGCAGTGCGATATCGGCTGCCCAAAAGGAGCTTTCCCATGAGAGCTGACGAATACCTTGTAAAAAGCGGAGCTGTTCCGAGCAGACAGCGGGCGAAGGAGCTTATCCAAAGCGGCGGTGTTCTTATCGGAGGAAAGTCCGTAAAGAAGCCGTCCTCCGAGGTCGCGGGCGATGAAGAGATAAAGATCATCGGCGAGACTCTGAAATATGTCAGCCGCGGCGGACTTAAGCTGGAAAAGGCGGCAGGAGTTTTTGACATGAGCTTTGAAGGCAAAAAATGCGTGGACTTCGGCGCTTCCACAGGCG
>JBJFHQ010000167.1:0-13098 GCA_051893755.1 Oscillospiraceae bacterium | reverse complement strand
CCTTACGCTCCTGTTACGCCTCTTACCAACCAGAAAATGAAGGTCAAGAAGATCGTAAACGAGGATTTCTGGAAACAGGGCACCCTTGAAGCTCCCGTTTCCATTTCATTCGAGGATCTGTCCGCTTGTCTCGACGATTTTTCCGCGGAAAAGCTCGAACAGTTCCCCCTGATCTCCGAGATCGCAGAGCATACTATCACTGTCGGCGAGGCATCCGCAAAGGTCTCCGCTGACAACGCAAAGACTGCGGTGCTGAACAACTCATTGTCTGTTATCGCAGAGCTCAAAGCAAAAATGGATCAGGTCTCTCCCCTGCTGAAGGCTATCGGCATGGGCATGACCGCGGTCGGATATTCCATAAAATTCTTAGTTGCCGTGCTCAACAAAAACGGCATCGAGATAAACGGCGCAGAGTTCAGAAACAAATTCTACGACGCAGAATCGAAAAAGCTCCCCGAAGAGCATACTATCGACGACGAGCTGAGTGCCGCAAAGGCTGCGCTTATCGCGGCATTTGCTGCAAACGGAAAAATCTCGGCAGCAAGCAAAGCCTCCGCTGCGTCCGAGTATAACGAAAAGCTCCGCAGCATCGAGACCTCTTCTCTCACCAAGGAGGAGCTGCTGGCACAGGCTGTGGGTATCCTTTCGGAAAAGCCCGCAGACAGAGCGGTATTCAAGCTGCTTTATGCCAATTTCAGCGCAAATGCAGACGATATTTCCGAGGCGGAGGAATTCTGGTTCGGAAACAAGGCATCTTACTCCGATGACGAGCTGAATACTCATCTGACAAAGCTGTACATCCCTGCCGACGCTATCGGCGAAAAGGGCGAGTACATCTGCGGTTTCCCCAAGGCTAAGCTCATCTATGAGGAGCTTGACTGCGCTGCAGAAAAATACCACTTTGCCGACTGCCCCGCGGCTGTCAATCTGAAAAAGTATATCGACGAAGAGGACAAAAAATCACGGACCTTCAACGGTACTGTATTCGATTCCATCGACGATATGAAAAAGGCGATACAGAACGAAGCCGAGCTGGCAAAGCACTGCACCGACCTTTCGGCTCTGAACAGGGACGAGCTGAAAAAGCTGAAAAAATACATATTCGATTCCACTGCCGATGATAAGACCAAGGCTAAATATATCGTCAAGGTCAAGCTTGCCGAAAACTCCGCAGAGGACAGCGAGCTGAAACAGCTTACTCTCTCACTGCCGCTGATGAAGCTTGACGAGGCAAAGGCTCTGTGTGAAAAGCTTAAAGCTGCCGAGTACGACGATACCGTTAAAAAGCCGTATATCTCAGCTGCCGAGGACAGAATGATCTCCGCTCAGGCAGACGAGCTTTCCGAAAAATACAAGGCGCTTGACAAGAAGTCCGCTGCCGAGATCGACGCTCTCGTTAAGGAGACCGACTCCGACAGATACTGTGAGATGCTCAAAAAGCATTTCCTCCGCAAAGCATACGCCGCAAAGAACGCTCTTGCAAGAAAGGATCTGGACGCTCTCTGCGCGGGAATGGAAGCCCTCGACAAGGCAAAGCTTGCAGAGCTGCGCAAAAAGGTGGAGGACAAGGGCTATACCTCCGCAGTTTCCGCACGTTATCTCAACAAAATTTCCTCGCTTACCGCAGAATGCGACCGCAAGGAGGTCCGCGAGGTATTCGGAAAAGTCTCCTCCGCTTCCAAGGAGGAGCTCGACAAGCTTCGCGAGATCATCAACTCGGGCAAGTACGCCACCGAGCTTACCGACCCCTACATCAACCGCATCGCAGACCGAGAGACCGCTCTGCGTTACGAGGAATTTGAAAACAGATGCAAGACTATCTCCGCCATGGACAAGGAGGCTCTTGCTGCGATCAAGTCGGAATTTACAGGCGGAAAATATCCCGCAGAGATCACCGACAAGTATTCGGCGGATATCATCAGCCGTGAGACCGAGCTCGAAAAGCAGGAGATCGCAGAGCTGTGCAAGGATATCCCCACAATGAAGCGCCCAGAGCTGAAAAAGCTTACCGAGACGCTTTCCGACACAAAGTACAACTCCGAATATACCGCGCCTTGGTTTGACAAGATCAAGGAAAGAGAAGTCGCTGCGGAAAAGGAGGAGATCGAAGAGCTTTGCAAGGATATTTCCTCTATGAAGGACGACGACCTGAAAAAGCTGTCCGAGACCTTGTCCGACGCAAAGTTCAATGCCGAGTACACTGCACCTTATTTCGACAAGATAAAGGCGAGAAAGGTCGAGATCGAAAAGGCGGAGCTCGCAGAGCTGTGCAAGGATATCGCTTCTATGAAGCGGGACGATCTGAAAAAGCTGTCCGAAAAGCTTGCCGATCCCAAGTACAACAAGGAATACACCGCAGAGTATCTTACAAAGATCAAGGACAGAAATCTCCGGCTTGACAATATCGAGGTGGACGAAGCCTGCAAGGATATCGCAAATATGGACAGAGCTGCTCTTAAGGCTCTTTCCGAGAAGATCTCCGACGAAAAGTACAGCAAGGAATATACCGCAAAGTATTTCGAAAAGATCAAGGCAAGAGAGGCGGATATCGACAAGGCAGAGCTCACCGAGCTCACCAAGAACGTCGACAAGCTCAAGAAGAACGAGCTTGTGAAGCTGACCGCCGATATCAACGCTAAGTATTCAAAGGAGGTCTCCGCTCCATTTATCGAGAAGATACGCGCAAAGGAAATCTCTCTGATGAAGGCGGAAATGGAAAACCTCTGCAGAAATATCCCCTCCACTCCCCGCCCCGAGCTTTCCAAGCTTAAGGAAGCCCTTAAGAGCGACGATTTCGACAAGGAACTGTCCGCTAAGTACATCGCTCAGATCGAGGAGCGCGAAAATGCACTTATCAAGACCGAGCTCCAGAATCTCTGCAAGAATATCGACACCGCAAACAAGGATAAGCTTATCGAGATCAAGCTCAAGATCACCGATACTCCCGAGTACAAGGAACAGGGCAAGCAGTATATCGACAGGATAGATACTCGCCTTAAGAAGCTCGACAAGGAAGAGTTTGACAAGATGATGTCCTCTGTCAGCACCATGGACTTCGACGCTCTGGACAAATTCAGCGAGGAGCTCGAAAAGCGCAAGCCTACTCTTGAACCCGCAAAATATAACGAGACCCTCAAGCTTATCGACAGCCGCTATGACAAGCTGGAAAACGACGAGCTTACCAAGCTCTGCGGAAATATCCCCGAGCTTAAGATAGAACAGATCACCTCTATCCTCAACACCATCGAGGATAAGGGCTTCAAGGACAGCAACTCTCAGCCCTATGTCAAAAAGCTCAATGATGCTGCAAATCAGCTCTATATCAAGGATCTTTCAAAGCTCACCGAAAATCTTGGCGGACTTAACAAGGCTGCTCTTCTGGATATCTGCAAGAAGATCGCAGATTACGGCAACGGCTGCCCCGAGGACCTCAAAAAGCGCTACGACGGCATCGTCCGCAAGAAGATACGCGAGGTTGATGACAAGCGCGTTGAACAGGTATGCCGCAATCTCGGCAGCCTGACCAAGAACGAAACTCTTAAGATAATCGCTCAGATACGCGAAATGGATATCGACGATGAGGCTAAGAAGCGCCACATCTCCACCTGCGAGAACCATATTCTCAGCAGCAAGAAGGCGGAAAGAGACTCCTACACACTTAAGCTTTCTGCCGATATGCTCGAAGCCTCGATCAACCAGAGCCACGTGATAACCGGAGATTCTCCTACATTTGACAGCACTGCTCTGAAAATGCAGAACAGCTTTGCAAAAATGGGACAGTTCGATCTTCCTGTGCTGCTCCATACCGTAACTCAGGGCAATCCCGACGAAGGCTTCATATTTACTCTGGAGTACGTATTCTGCCGCAATAAGAATGGTCTTATCTCCAAAAAGTCTGTGGATGACATCGACCGTTTCGTCGGCAAGAAGGGTCTCCTCGGAGGCGGTTCACTTAAGCTCGAAGAGAAAAACGGTTCATCTACAGAGCTTCCTATCGGAATTAAGGGTGCACCTATCGAAGGCACCGCTGTCGTTCTCAACAAGCTGCTCACTTATATTCAGAACAGCCGTGCGGAGGAACGCAGAAAGGATCTTGAAGCAAATGCTGCGAGAAATGATACCTTTATGGATATCACTGCAGACGCTCCTATACCTACAGCGGAACCTGTCAAGGCTCCTAAGCCCGCAGAGCAGGCTCCTGCTCCAAAGCCTGCGGAAACTCCTGTTCAGCCCGCAAAGCCTGCTGAACCTGCAAAGCCCGCTGAACCTGCAAAGCCCGCTGATAAGCCTGTTGATGTGAGCGTTGACATCAAGCCGATCAAGCACATCGAAACAACTGCTCCCATATCTAAAAACGCCGATATAAAGGATATCAAGCCTATTAAGCCAATTACGGGAGAAGGAGTCAAGCCCATTGAAGTTCCCAAGGCAGAGGCTCCAAAGCCTGCTGAAGCTCCCAAGGCGGAGGCTCCAAAGCCTGTTGAAGCTCCTAAAGCAGAGACTCCAAAGCCTGTTGAAGCTCCCAAGGCAGAGGCTCCCAAGCCTGCACCTCAGCCTGCACCTGCTCCGTCCTCGGCTAAGCCGATAAAGATGAAGTTCTGCGACCAGTGCGGTGCTAAGATAATGAGCGAGTCTGCTAAGTTCTGCAGCGAGTGCGGAAACAAGATTGCAAGATAATATTAAAAGCAAAATAAGATAACACCAATAAAAAACTGTGCAGAAGCCAAAACAAAGCTTCTGCACAGTTTTTCTATTTTTTCTTTATTGCGATATTGTCCGCTCCCGCAGAGTCTGAAAGCTCGGTCAGCAGCTCCCTTGTTATGGAAACTCCCGCTATCCTTTTGCTGGAGGTCTTTTTTTTCAGGTCCTCAAAATAAAAGATAACTCCGCTGATACCCGTGTGCTCCGTGCATATTTCCGTCAGTTTATCGACAAGCTCCCTGTCGGTGCTTTTACAACGGATAAACAGCGTATAGCTTCTGTCCGTTTTCAGTCCCTTTTCAAAGCTTTCAGCATGCATGATACCGTCTGCGATGATCTTCACTCCGTTATCTCCGTTTCGGGAAACATGTCCGCTGACTATGATGATCTCTCCCTCGCGGATAAATCTTTCCGACACCGAGTACACCTGCGGAAAGACTATCAGCTCCATTTCGGAAAACTTGTCGGATATGACTGCAAACGCCATTTTTGCGCCTTTTGCAGTCACATGCCCCCTCACCGACGATACGCTGCATATCGCCGTTATCGGATATTTTTCCGTCTTGCCTTCAAGTGATGAAAGGGGCGGCAGCTTCATTGCCTTGACAAAAACATCGTACTTATCCAGAGGGTCACCCGAAATGTACATGCCGAGGATATCCTTTTCCATTGCTAGCAGCTCTTCGGGAGGAAATTCCTCCATGGGAGGTATTGTAACGGATTCCTCACGGCTGCTTCCGCTGCCGAAAAAGTCCAGCTGTCCCTCCACGTTCATGCGTGCGGATTCGGCGGTCAGCTCGAAAATGCGGTCAAAATTCAGCAGCAGCTGCCGCCTGTTGTAACCGAAGCAGTCCATAGCTCCGCATTTTATCAGGCTTTCACAGGCGCGGCGGTTCATATCGGAGCCCTTCATGCGCAGACATAGGTCCTCGGGAGAACGGAATATCCCGCCTCGTTCACGCTCCGCTGCAATGGCGCGGACAAGTCCCTCACCCACGTTTTTCGCCGCAGTCAGAGAAAATCTTATGCCTTCCTCAACGGGAGTAAAGCCTGCGCCGCTCTCGTTTAAGTCGGGTCGGAGAATCTTTATGCCGTTTGCCATGCAGTCGGCGATATAATCCCCCAGATGTCCGCCCTCGTTGGCAGTCATAAGCGCAGCCATGTACTCCTTGTAGAAGTGACGTTTCAGATAAGCTGTCTGATACGCCACATAGGAATACGCCGCCGCATGGGATTTATTGAACGCATAGGACGCAAAGCCTGCCATTTCATCAAAGATGCTGTTGGCAATCTCTGCGGAGATGTTGTTTTTCAGGCAGCCCTCCACGAAAAACTCCCGTTCCTTTTCCATGACATCGTGCTTTTTCTTTGCCATTGCACGGCGGACAAGGTCAGCTCTTCCGTAGGAATATCCTGCCAGCGTGCGGCATATCTCCATGACCTGCTCCTGATAGACGATGCAGCCGTAGGTCACTTCAAGGATAGGCTTCAATAGCGGGTGCTTGTACACTATCTTTTCGGGATTTCGGCGGTTCTCGATGTAGCGAGGTATGCTGTCCATAGGCCCCGGACGATACAGCGACAGCGCCGCGATAAGGTCCTCGATGCACTCGGGGCGCAGACGCATGAGCATGCTCTTCATTCCAGCGCTTTCAAACTGGAACACTCCCAGCGTATTTCCTGCCGACAGCATTTCGAAGGTCTCCCTGTCATCGGTGGGGACCTTGTTTATATCAAAATCGGGGTGTTTTCTGCGGACATAATTGCAGGTATCACGGATTATGGTAAGATTACGAAGTCCAAGAAAATCCATTTTCAGCAGTCCCAGCTGCTCCAGTGCAGTCATGGTGTACTGCGCCGCCACTACGCCGTCCTTCTTTACAAGAGGAACATACTCCATAACAGGCGCGTCCGAAATAAGCACTCCCGCCGCATGAGTAGAGGTGTTCCTCGGCATGCCCTCGATGCTCCTTGAAGTGTCGATAAGCTCATGGACCGTTCTGTCGGAGGAATATAATTCTCTTAATTCGGCGGATTGCTCCATTGCCTTGTCCAGCGTGATATGCAGCTCCTGCGGGATAAGCTTTGCCACCTCGTCCCCTGTTTTGTAGGGCAGCCCCATTACCCGTGCCACGTCGCGGACTGCCGCTCTTGCAGCCATTGTGCCGAAGGTGACTATCTGCGAGACCCTGTCCTCGCCGTATCGGTCGATGACGTAATCAATGACCCGCTGGCGCCCTTCATAGCAGAAGTCGATATCAAAGTCGGGCATGGAGACTCTTTCGGGATTTAAAAATCTCTCGAAGAGCAGGTTATATTTCAGCGGGTCGATGTCGGTTATGCCGATGCAGTACGCCGCAATGCTTCCCGCTCCCGAGCCTCTTCCGGGACCCACGGGTATCCCGCTGCGCTTAGCATAGCTTACAAAATCCCACACGATCAGATAGTAATCGGTATAGCCCATTTTGATAATTACTGAAAGCTCGTATTCAAGCCGTTCGGTCACTTCCGACGAGGGGCTTTCTCCGTAGCGCTTCTTCATGCCCTTATAGCAAAGTGCACGGAAATATTCCTTGTTCTCGGGATATTTTGCCCTCAGCTCGGGTGTCAGATCGTATCGGGGCAGCTTTATCCTTCCGAATTCAAAGGTCACATTGCAGCGCTCGGCTATTTCTCCCGTAACATGCACCGCTTCCTCATGCCCCTTGAACAGGGAAAGCATTTCCTCCTCGGATTTCATATAAAACTCGTCGTTGGGAAAATCCAGCGGATTCTTTTCATTTAGCGTGGAGTTCGTCTGTATCGCCAGCAGCACACGCTGAATTTTCGCATCCTCTCCTCGGACATAGTGAACGTCGTTTGTGGCGGCAAGAGGTATCCCCGTTTCGGCGGAAAGCTTGTAAAGCTGTGCAAGAAGCCTCAGATCTTCGGGAGTTTTGTGGTTTTGTATCTCAATAAAATAATTATCCTCTCCGAAAATGCCGCGGTACAGTAAAGCCGTTTCCTTGGCGCTGTCGAATTCCCCTTCGGAGATCTTCCGCGCCACCTCTCCTGCCATGCAGCCCGAAAGTGCGATAAGTCCGCCGCTATAATTCCGGAGCAGTTCAAGGTCAACTCTCGGCTTTGAATAAAATCCCTCGGTATAGCCGAGAGATACCATTTTTATCAGATTTTTATAGCCCTCATTGTTTTTGCAGAGCAGTATCAGATGATAAGGTCGGCTGTCCAGCTGATGCACGCAGTCGAAGCGAGTCCGCCGCGCCACATAGACCTCGCAGCCGATTATGGGCTTTATCCCCTTTTCGATGCAGAGCTTGTAAAAATCCACAGCGGCAAACATCACGCCGTGGTCGGTGACTGCCACTGCCTTCTGTCCCAGCTCTATGGCATGATCGGCAATATCCTTTAATCGGCAGGCACCGTCTAACAGACTGTATTCGGTGTGAAGATGAAGATGTACGAAATCCGACATAGCTTATTCTCCCCGTTCCTCACGCAGACGGTTTGCAATTTCCGAAATTTTTTTCAGCCGATGATTAACTCCCGATCGTCCCAGCGGCTTATCCAGCATTTCGCCCAAATCTTTCAGAGATACCTCGGGGTTATCCAGTCGGACCTCGGCGGCGTTCTGCAGGTCGGGGGAAAGATAGTCCAGCCCCACTGTCCGCTCGATGTATTCGATGTCCTCGATCTGCCGTTCGGAGGCCTTCAGCGTGCGCTCGATGTTGGCGTTGTCGCAGTTGGTAATGCGGTTGGTCTTGTTTCGGATATCCTTGAGTATCTTGATGTTCATAAGCTCAATGGAGGACTTCGGCGCTCCCATGAGGGTGAGGATATCTTCTATCGCCTCGCTGTCCTTCAGATAAATTATCCTGTCGGTCTTGCGCTCGGCGATCTTCGCGTGAATGCCCACGTTTTCCAGCAGCTCCAGCATCTCATATGCAAGCTCGGGAAAGGGCACCACAAACTCCAGATGATACTCCTTGATAGGCTCTATCATGCTGCCGCAGGACAGGAACGCTCCGCCCAGAAAGGCATGGACATTGTTTTCGGTGATGATGTCGTCCTGAATGCTGTGGATAACGGAGCGGCTGTAGATGTGATATTTATAGATAAGCTCTTCTCTGTCCTCGGTCTTCCCAATGGATATCTGATGCAGAGTAACGCCGTCCTTTTTGCGGCTGTCGGCGGTCTCGGTGACGCCCTTTCTGCCGATGACATGGTCTGCCAGAGTGCAGAACATTTCCGCGGTAATATCGTTCTCGGTCTGGAAAACGATATTATCAGGAGCAAAATGCCTGCAAAACAGTATCATTCCGTAAAAGCAGGCATATTTCTGCTCATGTCCCGTGACCGAAGCAGCTATTTCATTTTTGACTGTTGATGAAAAAGACATAGTTCTATTTTCCTTTATTGATATCTCTGTGGCAAAGTCTGGTTTTAAGTCCCTTTTCGGTCAGATATTCGTAGGTGCGCTCCGCGAAGGTCACGCTTCTGTGCTTTCCGCCTGTGCAGCCGAAACCTATGACAAGCTGAGTCTTGCCCTCATGTATGTACAGCGGAATGAGAAAATCGAAGAGCTCACGGAGCTTCTTTTCAAGCTCCACAGACTGGTCAAACTGCATGACATAATCCCGCACGCATGCCTCCTGTCCCGTGTGATATTTCAGCTCGGGGATATAGTAAGGGTTCGGCAGACAGCGCACATCAAGGACGATATCCGCTTCACGGAGCGAACCGTACTTGAAGCCGAAGGACATCACCTTGACTATCATGCTTTCGCCGGGATTTTCAAGGAACAGCGATGTAAGATTTTCCCGGAGCTGTGCCATGGAAAAATCGGTGGTATCGAGATAATAATCCGCCTTTTCGCGGACCGTTTCAAGAGCCTTCCTCTCCATTGAGATAGCCGCTTCGAGACTGCCGTGAGCCTGCTCGTCGAGAGGGTGCTTTCTGCGTGTCTCCTTGTATCGGCTGATAAGGGTCTCATCGCTTGCATCAAGAAAAAGCACGCTCACATCAAGATTGCTCTGATTTTTCAGATAATCGAAGCTGCTGTCAAAATCAAGGAACAGGTCTCCGCCGCGGATATCGGTGACGATCGCCACCTTTTTCATCTGTCCGTTTGAGTGCTCGCAGAGGTCCGCAAATTTGGGGATAAGCTGGGGCGGGATATTGTCGATGCAGTAAAAGCCCATATCCTCCAGAACATTGACCGCACCCGATTTTCCCGCGCCGCTAAGTCCCGTCACTATCAGAAATTTCATTATAAGTCCCCCCTATTTCAGTATCACAGGCTCACATTCAAGTCTGTATCCCGTCTTTTCAAAAACTATTTCCTTCACCTTTTCAATAAGGGCGAATATATCCGCCGATGTGGCATTTCCCGTGTTGATAACAAATCCGCTGTGCTTTGTGCTGACCTGCGCTCCGCCTACGGATAAGCCCTTAAGTCCGCACTGCTCGATAAGCAATGAAGCGAAGCTTCCCTCGGGACGCTTAAAGGTGCTGCCTGCGCTGGGGAAATCCAGCGGCTGCTTGGAGATGCGCTTTTCCATAAGCTCGTTCATTTTGGTTTTTATCTCTGCGGAGTCCCCATCAGAAAGCTCAAACACAGCAGAGGTTATGATATATCCGTTTTCCATGAAGATGCTCTTACGATAGGAAAGCTGTGCTTCTTCGGCGGTGAAGCGTCTGACTTCAAAGGTCTCTCTGTCCACAGCCTCAGCGAATTTGAGAATATCCTTTATCTCGCCGCCGTATGCGCCCGCGTTCATATACACTCCGCCGCCCACGGTCCCGGGGATACCATAGGCAAATTCAAGCCCCGTAAGACTGTTTTCCAGCGCTTTTTTGCACACCGAGATAAGCGGCGCTCCCGCTCCCGCAGTGATGATATTCCCGTTCACGGATATTTCCGACATATCCTCGCCGATAAGCAGTACAGTCCCCTTATATCCGCCGTCGTCGGCAATAACGTTCGAGCCCTTCCCCAGTACGAAAAAAGGCTCCCCCTCTTTTTTCAGCTCCGCAGCAAGCCTGCCGCAGTCTGCGGCACTTTTTGGCTTTATGATACAACTGCACTCTCCGCCCACCTTGAAGGTAGTATATTTTTTCAGCGGCTCGTTGTACAGTACCTTACAATCAAGCTCCTTTGCCAGTCTGCATACCCTTTCGTTCATGTCACACCTCCGGATAATGAATACCGAGACCCGATAATAAAGTGCACAAAAAATCAAGCAAAAGCTTGCGCAGATTTTTTGTCAGCACTTTAATCGGGGATCGGTATTATATAATCACAAAACAGAGGATAGATAAAAAATCCTCTATCCTCTGCTAATCACAATTGATCAATATACGTCCCACTTTTTAACGGTTTCCTTCTTCTCGAAATTCATGCCGAGATTTTCAAGAAGCTCCTCCGCCGCATTGTAGCCCATTTTCTTCTGACGATTGTTCATTGCTGCGACCTCCAGTATAACAGCAAGGTTACGTCCGGGCTTTACGGGAATGACGGAATAAGGCACCTTAACTCCGAGTATCGACGTGTATTCGTTATCCACGCCCATTCTGTCGTATACCTTCTCGGAATCCCAGGGCTCAAGCTCGACAACCATGTCGATCTTCTCGGTAAGCTTGACAGCTCCCATACCGAACAGCCTGCGGGCGTTGATTATGCCGATGCCGCGCAGCTCCATGAAGTGTCTGATATTTTCGGGAGAGGAGCCTACCAGACTGATGCTGGAGACCTTTTTGATCTCGACCGCATCGTCTGCCACAAGACGATGACCTCTTTTTACAAGCTCGATAGCGGTCTCGCTCTTTCCGACGCCGCTCTCGCCGAGAATGAGAACGCCCTCGCCGTATATTTCAATGAGCACGCCGTGGCGCTGAATCCTCGGCGCAAGATTCAGATTCAGAAACGCTATAAGCGCCGCCATAAATGCCGATGTGCTGTCCTTGCTTCGCAGGAGCGGGACCTCGTAGGTCTGTGCAAGATCAAGCATTTCCGGGAAATACGGAAGCTCACGGGAAATGATTATCGCAGGAACATGCTGTGCGAACAGCATTTCCATCCGTTCCTTTCTGACATTTTCCTCAAGTGTAGCAAGAAATGCAAATTCCGCCTTTCCTACTATCTGTATTCTTTCCGGATTAAAATATTCATAAAATCCCGAAAGCTGCAGTCCCGGACGGTTTACCTCCGTTTCCTCGATGAAAAGCTTCGCTGCATCCAGCGGAAGGTGGATAGCCTCCAGTGAAAACTCGTCGATGATATTTTTCAGCGGCACCTTAAATTTACGTTCTGCCAATTTAAAACATTCCTTTCAAGTCCTTGTATAAAACGGCACAAAAGCTATTCTGCATCGCTTGCCGTCATAAGACTGTTCCATGTGGTATTTACGTCCTCAACGCACATGCAGTATATTCCCGAAATAGTTTCGGCAGGTATCTCCAGCGCGGAAGCAAGGTCGGTCATTCTCTTCCAGTCGGCGTTTTCGTATGCGATGACCAGATCGTAAAGAAGCCCCGCTTTTCCTTCATGACGAAGAAGAGCGTCCTTTATCTCGGAGCTTAAGGGAAGTGCGTTCAGTGCCTCTTCAAGGGGCATCTGCATGAGCTGTCCCAGCGTGGAGAACATACCCATAAGGTAAGCCTCTGATCTGGAAATAGGCATATCATGGCAGCTGTCCAGCAGCTCCGAAGCAAACTTTGCGCGGAGGAAGGAAAGCCTGATAAGCTCGTCGGGCATTGAGCCGTCGTCCTGCTTGAAGCTCAGGAGGTATATCCACTGCTTGAGCTGACCCAGTCCCAGAATGACCAGCGCCTGCTTGACGGACTTCGCACGGTTGCGGAGAGCAAAGTATGCGGAGTTTACAAGCTTCAGCAGCGAATATGTAAGAGATACGTCTCGGGAGAGTATCTGTTCTATCTCGTCGATATCGGGTTCGTCCTTGGTAACTGCTATCATCAGCAGGAAGAAGTTGCCCTGGAGATATTTCATATTATTGAGCTGAGCAGGCATCTTCTCTGCCACATAGGAGCCCTGAAAATATGTGCAGCCGCAGCTTTTCGCCTTTTCATATGCCTCTGCACATTCCACGTTGTAAGCGATCATCTTCTTGCCGAAGGAATTTCCTATACGGACCACATTTTCCAGCGAAGGATTGTCGTAATTGCGGAAATTGACCTTGATATAGTCCACGATATCCAGCACGCCGAAATATCTGGGCGCAAACTCAAAATCAACGACAGCTATCTTATAGCCCGCCTGCTTATACTTGGTAAAGAGCGAATGTGCCAGCGGGTTTGTGATAAGGGAATCCTCTATCTGGATAACAAGCTTGCTTGTATCGAACATTTTGGGGATATTCTTCACAAGCAGATTTCTGGTAA
>JBJFHQ010000166.1:0-2881 GCA_051893755.1 Oscillospiraceae bacterium | reverse complement strand
TGATGTGCGGCGTGCGCTTCATGGCGGAGACCGTCAAGATATTATCCCCCGAAAAAAGGGTATATCTTCCCAAGAGCGAGGCGGGCTGTCCTATGGCGGAGCAGCTTGATGTGGATATTCTGCGCCAGCTCAAGGAAAAGTACGAGGGCTATTCCGTATGCGCGTATATCAACACCACTGCGGAGCTTAAGACTCTCTGCGATGTCTGCGTGACCTCTTCCTCGGCTGTGAAGATAATCAGCAGAATGGATAACGACAAAATACTTTTCATTCCCGACTGCAACCTCGGCGACTACATAGCAAAGCAGCTCCCCGAAAAGGAGATAAAGCTTGTCAGCGGCGGCTGTCCCACCCATGCGAAGATAACCGCTCAGGAGGCTAAGAAGGCAATGGAAAAGCACCCCGGCGCAAAGCTGCTCGTTCACCCCGAATGTCAGCCCTCCGTTGCAGCTCTTGCGGACTTCATCGGCAGCACCACCGAGATAATGGACTACGCTAAAAAGAGCAATGCAAAGGAATTTATCATCGGCACCGAAAACAGCATAGTTCAGCATCTGGGAATCGAATGTCCCGACAAGCTTTTCTATCCGCTGTCCAAGGACTGCGTGTGCCACAACATGAAGCTCACCACCATTGCAGATGTTCTTCACTGCTTACAGGGCACCGACGGCGAGGAAATTATCCTTGACGAGGATATGCGCGTAAAGGCTAAGGTCTGCATTGATGAGATGCTTCGTCTCGGGAAATAATCTATTCGGATATAACAAAGGCGCAGCCACAAATCGGCTGCGCCCTTTTTGCTATTCAAATGTAATTACAGCTTTGCAAGCTCTGAGCAGCAGTCCTTTATCGCAGGATATATCTTCGTATAGAAGCGGTAATATTTCTCGTATTCAGGGATATTTTCCTCGATAGGCTGCTGAACCTTGTCGGTCTTGACGATAGCTGCGCATGCCTCCTGAACGCTGTTATATACTCCCGCAGCCACCATTGCAAGGATAGCCACGCCCAGAGCGGGGCCCTCCTTTGAAGCCGCAGTCTTTACGGGACAGCCGTACAGGTCCGCAAGCATCTGTCTCCACAGGGGAGAGGTTCCGCCGCCGCCGCATGCCATCATATCCGAAACGTTGATGTTCATTTCACGGCATATCTCAACGCAGTCGCGGAGCGAATAGGAAACGCCCTCCATTACCGCACGGAGCATATGCTTTTTGGTATGTACTGCGGAAAGTCCGAAGAACATTCCTCTTGCGTTGGGGTCAAGGTGAGGGGTTCTCTCGCCCATGAGGTAGGGGAGATATAAAAGTCTGTCCGAGCCGATAGGCACAGTGTTTGCTTCCTCGGTCATGAGCTCGTAGGTGTCCCTGCCCATGAGCTTTGCGGTCTGAATTTCCTCGTTGCAGAAGTTGTCTCTGTACCAGCGGAGGGAAAGTCCCGCAGCCTGTGTTACACCCATGATATGCCATGCTCCGGGAACAGCCGCACAGCATGTATGAACACGTCCCTTGGGGTCGATAGATACCTTTGATGTGTGAGCAAATACAACGCCGCTTGTGCCGATAGTGGTAAACGCCTTGCCGTCCTCGACCACGCCTGTGCCCACAGCCGCCGCCGCATTATCGCCTGCGCCGCCTGCAACGGGAGTGCCTGCCTTAAGTCCTGTAAGAGCCGCAGCGGACTCGGTCACATAGCCTGTGATATCGCAGGACTCGTACACCTTTGCAAGCATTGACATATCGATATCAAGGAGCTTGCATATCTCCTCGCTCCAGCATCTGTGAGGAACGTCCAGCAGCTGCATGCCCGAAGCGTCGGACACCTCGGTAGCATACTCGCCTGTCAGCTTGAAGCGGACGTAATCCTTGGGGAGCAGGATATGGCGGCATCTCTTGTAGTTTTCGGGCTCGTTGTTTCTCACCCAGAGTATCTTTGCGGCAGTCCAGCCCGTAAGCGCAGGATTTGCGGTTATCTCGATAAGCTTTTCCCTGCCGACCTTCCGGTTCATCTCCTCCACTTCCTTCTCGGTACGCTGATCGCACCAGATTATGGAGCGGCGGATAACTTCGTTGTTCTCGTCCAGCATAACGAGTCCGTGCATCTGACCCGAAATGCCCAGTCCCACGATATCGGCAGCATTCACGCCGCTTTTCGCCAGAACATTTTTGATAGTATTCACTGCGGCATTATACCAGTCCTCGGGGTCCTGCTCCGCATAGCCGTTTTTCGGCTGATACATAGGGTATTCTATGGTATCCGAAGCGATAACTGTGCCCTTTTCATCGAAAAGGACAGTCTTTGTGCCGCTTGTTCCTAAATCTACGCCAATTACATATCTCATGGTATATTATCCTTTCGGTTTATTTCAAATATGACCCCTGCAATTGCTACAGGGGTCATTTTGGTTTATTTGTTACTTTTCATTAGCTGTTCGCTTTGTTTGGTTTTCGCTTACAAGTAACTTGCCATTAGCTGTTCGTTTTCGGCGGAGCGGCTCTCCGCTAATTGCTTATAAATTGAACAGCACGTTATTCACGATGGACTCCAGCATTTCCTGTCTGCCGCTTGTCAGCGAATCTGTAACCTCGCCCTTTTCAAGCGCATACTTCTCCAGCGATACGAAATCTGCCTTGCCTGCGATGATATCTGCGCCGATGCCTGTCTTCCAGGAAGCGTAACGATCCTCAACAAACTTGTCGATCCTGCCGTCTGCGATAAGTGCTCTTGCTGCCTTGAAGCCCAGTGCAAAGGTGTCCATACCTGCAATGTAGCTGTGGAAGATGTCCTCGGGTGTGTAGGAGCCTCTGCGTGCCTTTGCGTCGAAGTTCAGACCGCCGTTTGTGAAGCCGCCAGCCTTGATAACTTCGTACATGCAGTATGTAGC
>JBJFHQ010000165.1:6368-13189 GCA_051893755.1 Oscillospiraceae bacterium | reverse complement strand
CGGCAGCCGCTGCTGTTTGTTGTATACGAAAAATCGGTCAGACTGTACTGTTGCCTTTGTCAAAGAGGAAATCGAAGCTGCCCTTTTCGGTCTTGAGGCAGGTCTCAAGGACAGTTGACAGGATAACAAGCTTGTTCTTGACATTTTCCGCATTGTCCGTGAATACGGTATCGTCAAGGAAAAGCATGATGACCGCCACGATTATCTCCGCGCTCTCCTTGGGAGTTTCGGTCTTTACCGAGCCCTCGGCATTGCCCTCCCGCAGCAGCTCCGTCAGCACGGGGGATATCTCCTGAATGGCGGCGGTAGTCATTTTATTGTGAAGGTTGATATCGTTCATGGTATGAAGAGGTATCAGCATATTTTTTTCGGTCTCGTTGAATTCCTTTTTGATAATGCTGAAAAAAAGCCGCTTTATCTTTTCGATAGCCGAGGTCTCCTTAAGGTTCTGTATGCTTTCAAAATAGTCCCGCAGAGCGCGGCGGTAGCTGTTTTCAAGTACGGCGTATAATATCTCGTCCTTGCTTTTGTAGTAGTAGTAGATGCTGCCCTTTCCGATGCCTGCCTTTTTGGCAATTGATTCCACAGAGATAGTGCTGTAAGGAACAGTTGTGAGAAGCTCTTCCATTGCATCGAATATCAGCTGCCGTTTATCCGTTTTCATAGATTTACCATTCCTTTTTTAACCGAAATATTTACGTATATTATATCACAACGGCGCGGGAATTTCAAGAGATTTTGTCAAAAAGCACAGCATGAAAAGGAAAAAGCGGCAGTACAAGAACCGCCGCTTTTTATAAGCTATGAATTGCGCACAGCTTCGCTTTTGAAGGAAAATTCACCGTTGTCGAAGGTCAGGACCGCTTTTTCGCCCTTGCGTATCTCTCCCGACAGTATCTTCATGGACAGCAGATTTTCCACATTTGTCGTAATTACGTGTCTCAGCTTTCGCGCACCGTATCTGTCGAAGCCCTCCTTTGTTATCTCGTTCACCGCAGAATCGCTGAATTCCACGGAGATCTCCAGCGCTTTTGCCCGTTCTGACAGCGAGGACAGCATTCTTTCAGTCAGCTTCGGCATATCCTCACCGCTTAATTTTCCGAACACGATGATGTCCTCGATGCGGTTTAAAAGCTCGGGACGGAAATGGTCCTTCAGCTCCTTCATCACGTTTTTCTTGATATCGCCGTCGTTTTCCGTGGACGTAAATCCGATAGTTTTCTCGTCCGAGATATACTTTGCTCCCAGATTTGACGTGAGAATGATTATCGTGTTGCGGAAGTTGATGCGCCGTCCCTTGCTGTCGGTGAGTATGCCGTCCTCCAGTATCTGCAGCAGCAGATTGGTCACGTCCGGGTGAGCCTTTTCTATTTCGTCCATGAGAATGACCGAATATGGCTTTTTCCACACTGCTTCGGTGAGCTGTCCGCCGTCCTCGAAGCCCACATATCCCGGAGGTGAGCCTATCATTCTCGAAACGCTGTGCTTTTCCATATATTCGCTCATGTCAAGCCTTATCAGCGAGGATTCGTCTCCGAAAAGACACTCCGCCAGCGCCTTTGCAAGCTCGGTCTTGCCTACGCCGGACGGCCCGCAGAAAATAAACGACCCGATGGGCCGCTTGGGGTCCTTAAGTCCCGACCGTCCCCGCCGCACAGCGTCCGAAACGGCTTTCACAGCTTCGTCCTGACCGATTATCCGCTTGTGGAGCTCTTCCTCCAGAGTGAGCAGCCGCTGACTTTCCGTGAAGCTTATGCGGGATATCGGTATCCCCGTTGAAGCGGACAGCACCGAAGCAATATCGTCCGCAGTGACGTAAACAGGCGTTGCATAGCTTTCCTTCCTGCGCTTTGGAGCTGTATTATCCGACTTGTCGAGCATGCGGTTGAGATTCTCCGCCAGCTCCTTTAGATTTTTCGGCTCACCGAAGCCCCGTATCTTAGCACGGGAAGCCGCCTCGTCGATAAGGTCTATCGCCTTGTCGGGCAGACAGCGGTCGTTGATATACCGCACGGACAGCGAGATGGCTGCGTCGATAGCTTCGTCGGTGATGATGACCTTGTGAAAGCTCTCGTAGCAGCCTGCCAGTCCTTTGAGTATCTGTTTGCAGTCGTCCTCGGAGGGCTCGTTGATTATCACCTGCTGGAAGCGGCGGTCCAGCGCATTGTCCTTGCCGATGAAGCGGCGGTACTCGTCGAAGGTCGTGGCGCCGATTATCCGTATATCACCGCGGGCAAGCTGGGGCTTCAGGATATTTGCCGCGTCGATAGCACCCTCCGCAGCGCCTGCGCCGACAATGGTATGGAGCTCGTCGATGAAGAGGATAATGTTCTTGTTGTCTGCCACCTCGTCAAGACACTGCTTGATGCGTTCTTCGAAGTCACCCCGATATTTTGCGCCCGCTATCATTGAGGTGAGATTCAGGGAAAATATCCGCTTGTCGGACAGAAATTCCGGAGCCTTTCCGCTTGCGATAAGACTTGCCACGCCCTCTACCACGGCAGTCTTTCCCACGCCCGCTTCGCCTACCAGACAGGGGTTATTCTTTGTCCTGCGGGACAGTATCTGAATGACCCGTTCTATCTCCTTGGTGCGGCACAGCACAGGGTCGCACTTATTTTCGGCGGCAAGACTTGTGAGGTCTCTGCCGTATTTCAGCAGAGTGGGTGCCTTTATCGCCGCGCTTCGTGCGCTTGGCGAAGCTGTGGGCACAGAGCAGGCAGAGGACATCTTTGCCACATTTCCCCCCTGACTTACTATAATGGAATATGCAGTGGAGTTTTCCTCGTCAAGAATTGCGGAGAGCAGATGCTCGGTGCCTGCGGGCTTTGACCGTGAAGCACCCGCTTTCTCGCAGGCAGATGTGATTATTCGGCTGAACACGGGAGTTGCGGAGGAAATATCCACGGAGCAGGTGTCGCCCCGTCCCACCAGCTTGATAATGCAGTCGAGTATCTTTTCGTCGGAAATACCGCATGCCTTGATGATACTGTAGGCGGTGCTGCCCTGCTCCGAAGCAAGCGCCAGCAGCATATGCTCGCTTCCCGCGTAGGTATGTCCCAGCCGTCCCGCGGTAAGCAGCGCCTTATTGATCACAATGTTGGCTTTCTTGGTAAACAATTCTGAATTGTACATCATGGTTCTCCTCTTTTGCAATATATTTCTGTTTTATCCAAATATATTATGACACTTACCATGGAAAATATTTGTCGCAGAGGGAAAAACGGAAAAATTATTTATCGCAGATTTCGGCAAGGGAATATCTTATCTGTGCAGCATGCTCCCAAATTGCCCTATTTTTCGCAAAGCAGCAAAAAAGCGGCTCCCCGCATAACGGGAAGCCGCCAAAAGCTTATGTGTTTTAATTAGAAATCAACTTCTGTGTCGTAGTAGCAGCACTTGAGAAGCTTTTCCATTTCCTCCTGAGAGGGCTGTCTGGGATTGGAGCCTGTGCATGCATCGCCGATAGCATTCTTAGCGATCTCGGGCAGTCTCTGGAGGAATACTTCCTCGGGAACGAAGCCCTGCTCTGTGGGATAGCTGTCTGCGCCGTAGTTCTTGATGCAGTGAGGAATGTTGAGATCGTCGTTCATCTTGCGGAGCTCTGCGATAAGGAGCTGAACCTTCTCGTCGTCGTTGGAGCCGCCGAGGTGCATATAATCAGCAATTACGCCGTAACGCTTCTTAGCTGTGGGATCCTTTGCGTTGAATGCGATGACCTTGGGCAGATACATTGCGTTAGCTGCGCCGTGGATGATGTGTGCGCCGTAATCCTGGAATGCAGCACCTGTCTTGTGAGCCATGGAGTGTACGATTCCGAGGAGAGCGTTGGAGAATGCCATACCTGCGAGACACTGTGCGTTGTGCATATTGTCTCTGGAGGTCATATCTCCGTTGTAGGACTTAACGAGGTCAGCCTGTATCATCTCGATAGCGTGGATAGCCAGTGCGTCTGCATAATCGGAGTTTGCTGTGGAAACGTAAGCCTCAACAGCATGAGTGATAGCGTCCATACCTGTATGAGCAACAAGCTTCTTGGGCATTGTCTCAGCAAGCTCGGGGTCTACGATAGCAACATCGGGAGTGATCTCGAAATCAGCGATAGGATACTTGATACCCTTGTCGTAGTCGGTGATGATAGAGAATGCAGTCACCTCGGTAGCTGTACCGGAGGTGGAGGAAACTGCGCAGAAGTGAGCCTTCTTGCGGAGCTCGGGGATACCGAATACCTTGCACATATCCTCGAAGGTGCAGTCGGGATACTCGTACTTTATCCACATAGCCTTAGCTGCGTCGATAGGAGAGCCGCCGCCGATAGCAACGATCCAGTCGGGTCCGAATTCGAGCATCTTGGCAGCGCCGTTCATAACAGTAGTAACGGAGGGATCGGGCTCAACGCCGTCAATTATCATAACTTCCATTCCTGCTTCCTTAAGATAGCCCTCTGCGCGGTCTAAGAAACCGAATTTCTTCATAGAGCCGCCGCCTACAACGATAACAGCCTTGGTACCCTTAAGGTTTTTGAGGTTTTCAAGAGCGCCCTTGCCGTGGAATAAGTCTCTGGGTAAAGTAAATCTTGCCATTTTAAGTATCCTCCCTAAATAAGTTGTCCGACAGCTTTTCGCTGTCAGAGTATGTGTTATTTAACTAATTACATCATAACATATTCCGCCTGATTTGTGAAATATAAATAATGCATGAGTCATATATTTTTTTACATGATAAGCTGATCATCGTGAATGAGAATAATCATAATTATGAATTATTTTAAAAACATTCATTCAGATATTGCAATGTGAGAAAAAGTGTGATAGAATAAATATAAGTATAGTTTTACATTCGGGCGGATCAGCCGCCTGCTGCAGAATGGAGAGAAATATCATGGATAAGGAAAATAAAGGAAATAATTACCGTCCCGAGGAGCATCGTCCCGAGTTCCCGAAAAGGGCTGTTGTCACAGGAGGCATGCCCTACGGAAATAAGCAGCTCCACTTCGGACATGTGGGCGGAGTATTTGTGTTCGCCGACGTATATGCGCGGTTTCTCCGCGATAGGATAGGCGAGGACAACGTTATTTTCGTGTCGGGCACCGACTGCTACGGCTCGCCCATCGCCGAGGCTTACAGAAAGCTTAAGGAACAGGGCTACGAGGGCACTATCAAGGACTTCGTGCAGTCCAATCATGACGCTCAGGAAAAAACTCTTAAGGATTATGATATCAGCCTCGATCTTTTCGGAGCCTCCGCTCTGGGAGATACCGCAGAAATGCATGATATGGTCACCGATAAATTCATCGGGCGGCTTTATGAGCTGGGCTGGCTCGAAAAAAATTCCACTGCGCAGTTCTACGATGAAAAGGCGGGGACCTTCCTCAACGGCAGACAGGTCATCGGAAAATGTCCCGTTCAGGGCTGTTCCTCCGAGAAGGCATACGCCGACGAGTGCGATCTCGGTCATCAGTACATGCCTGTCAACCTTATCGACCCCAAGAGCACGCTGACAGGCGAGACTCCGGTTATGAAGAACGTGGACAACTGGTACTTCAAGCTTATCGACTTTACCGACAAGCTTAAGGAAGCGGCAGACTCCATGGAAAAGCAGAAGAATATCCGTCCCGTGGTCACCAAGACTATCAAGGAATTTCTGGAGCCGCCCGTTATATACGTAATGAACAACTACCGCGAGGACTACGAGAGCGTCAAGGATAAAATGGCGCCTCACAAGCTCATCGAAGAGCCTAAAAAGACCTCGTTCACAATAGTATTCGATACTCTGTCCGAGCGAGATGACGCAGTGAAGCTTCTCAACGAGAAGAAGGTCCGCTTCAGAGAGGGCAAGACTCTGGTGCCCTTCAGACTTACGGGAAATATCGACTGGGGCGTAAAGGCTCCAAAGCTGGAGGACGAGGACGACCTTACCGTATGGGTATGGCCCGAGTCTCTGTGGGCTCCCATATCCTTCACCTGCGCATATCTTAAGAGACAGGGGAGACCTGTGTCCGACTACAAGAAATACTGGTGCAGCAAGGACGCAAAGGTATATCAGTTCATTGGTCAGGACAACATCTATTTCTACGGCGTTGCGGAGACTGCCATGTGGCTTGCCTTCCAGGGCTCGGATATGAAGGATATATCCGTCGATCCCCCCGAGGGAGAGCTGCAGATGCCTGTTCTCGTGGCAAATCATCACATACTTTTCTTAGATAAGAAGGCTTCCAGCAGCGGCTCGGTAAAGCCTCCCATGGCGGCGGACCTGCTGGACCACTACACAGCTGAGCAGCTGAGAATGCACTGGCTCGGACTGGGACTTGGCATGAGAAGCGTCAGCTTCCAGCCGAAGCCCTACAACCCCGAGGCAAAGGCCGAGGATACCGACCCCGTAACAAAGGAAGGCTTCCTGCTCTCCAACGTATTTAACCGCATAATCCGCACCTGCTTCTATGATACGCAGAAGTATTTCGACGGCAATATGCCCATAGGCACTCCCGACGAGCAGGTCATCGCCGACAGCAAGAAGGCTATCCTCGATTACGAGCGCTTCATGTACAAGACCGAGTTCCATCAGGTCACATATGTGCTCGATTCCTATATCCGCAAGGCAAGCAAGCTTCTTGCAAAGCTTAAGGCAGAGGCGGACAAGTCTGAGGACGAAAATGTCCGCAGACAGTACCTTGTCAACATGTTCCATATGATAAGAGTAGGCGCAGTGCTGCTCCACCCCTTTGCGCCCAAGGGCACCGAGATGATACTGGATTATCTCAACGCAGACAAGAGCTTCTGGAGCTGGGAGCATATCTTCGACGGATTTGCAGAGCTTTTCCC
>JBJFHQ010000165.1:0-6268 GCA_051893755.1 Oscillospiraceae bacterium | reverse complement strand
ACAAGAGCTTCTGGAGCTGGGAGCATATCTTCGACGGATTTGCAGAGCTTTTCCCGGGCGAAGCTTCGCACAAGCTTAAATTCTTAGAGCCCAGAGTGGACTTCTTTACCAGACATCCGAGCCAGTTTGAGAATTGATAATTGGCAGTTATCGGCTATTGAAGATAAAGGTGGTATCATCAGTTGAGCAGAAAGAAAAGATCAAACGTAAATAATGAGGCTGCAAAGCCTGTTTCGGAAAACAGCACCGAAAATATAATCAACGAGGACGAGCTGAAAAGCATATTTGAATTTGAGCCCGAGGACGAGCCTTCCGCGGAAAAAGCTGCCGAGGAAAAGCCTGCGAAGGAGGAACCTGTACAGGAAAAAGCTCCCGAGGAAAAGCCTGCGCAGGAGGAACCTGTACAGGAAAAAGCGCCCGAGGAAAAGCCCGCGAAGGAGGAACCAGCACAGGAAAAAGCTCCCGAGGAAAAGCCCGTGCAGGAGAAACCTGCACAGGAAAAAGCTTCGGAAAACAGCGCTCCCAAGCGGGGACAGCTTACCGAAAGCCAGCTTGATTCGCTGGACGCTCTCGACCGTGACCTTGCCCGTGCAAAGCAAAAAAAGGAGCAGGATCAGCGGGAAGAGGACGAAAAGCGCCGCAAGGAAAAAGAGCGGGAAGCCGAATACATGGCAAAGGCTAAAAAGGCTCAGGAGCAGGCGGCTCTCCGCGAGGAACGGGCAAGAGAGATAGAAAAGCAGAAGCAGCGTCAGGAAATGGAAGAAAAGCCTGTCGTTCAGGAGGTCAAGCCTGTAAAGCGCGAAAGAAACCCCATGCTGGGAATGAATATCATCAAGGGACTTACCGTGTTTGTGGTGATACTCGGAATTGCGTATGCAGGCGGTCTCATCTATATGAGAAACCTCAACGACGAGTACATCAAGGACATGGAAAAGGACCTGATGGGCATTTCCGCGGCGGGTGAAGCAGATGATGCGGAATACTCCGACGAGGACTCCAAGGACGAGCTTTCCGCCGAGGAAAAGCGGGCGCAGAATCTTTCGCAGTTCCTGCCCGATACCGATAAGGACGGACTTTCCGATTATTATGAGATAAACGTTTCGGGCACCGACCCCAACAATGCCGATTCGGACGGTGACAAGATATCCGACGGCGAGGAGGTGCGTGCGGGACTTGATCCGCTTGCTGCCGATGATGATTCGCAGTCAGTCACGATCACTGTTTCCGCAGAGGGCGCTTCTGCCGAGATAACCGGCAAGCCCCAGAATGCGTCTGCTGTTCTCGACAAGGTCAGCAACAACAGTATTTCGGGCGCAACGGGCATCGTGGGCAGCGCTTATGAATTTTACACCGCATATCCTATGCAGAGCTGTTCTCTGACCATAAGCTACACCAACGATGCTCTCGGAAAGTGGCATGCTTCTCCGAACGGCATATCTATCTTCCGCTTTGACAGCGAGGCGCTCACCTTTGAGCCGCTGGAAAGCACGGTAGATCCTGCGGGCTGCACAGTTACTGCCGAGATAGATTCTATCGGCATCTATGCTGTGGGCGTGTCGGAGTACATGCAGCAGGAGTACAATAACCGCATTTTCTTCCTCATAGACAATTCGGGCTCCATGTACCCCGAGGCGCTCTGTCCCAATTCCGAGGAGAACGACGTGAATTTCAAGCGCATTGATTTTGCAAACGGAGTTATCGACCGACTGGGAGATACCGCAGAGTACGGCGCCGCTAAATTTACGGGTACATATTCAAAGCTTACTTCTGTCACTGCTGACAGAGAGGCTGTCAAGACCCAGATCGACAGCATCAGGACCGCTGATCTCTATTTTGACGGCACCGAGATAGCAGGCTCCATCAGCGCCGCAGTGGACGAGCTCGGAAACAGCAGCTCCGACAAGAACTACATAATCCTGCTGACCGACGGCTATCCTTCCACCAGCGACCCCGACAAGGAGGCTGCCGCTCTTAAGAAGGCTGTGGATAATAACATCACTATCTTTACCATAGGCCTCGGAAAGCGTGTGGATCAGGATTATCTCTCCAATATCGCAGCCGCCACCAATGGACAGTATTATCAGGCAGCCAACGCGTCTGCGCTGGACAGGATATGCGATAAGATCGACAGCTTCATGTCCTACAATCAGACGACTATTGACCTTAACGAGCCTACCGATGTGTATATCGTGGCTGACTCGGGCTTCAATGTGGATAAGGACAGCATGGCGTACAATAATTTCCGCGCCGATTTCTCCGAGACAGGCACAGATTACGGCATCGCCGAGCTTACCCGCCAGTATTACACAGGCGAGCTGAAGCTTAAGGCAGGCGGGTATGCTACCGACGACAGCGAAGCGATACCCGGCTATGACCTGAGCGGAATAGATCAGCTTGCAGACGGAAAGCCCGATCTTGTTGATCTGAAAATTGATTTTCTGGACGTGTACAATAAGTATCTTGCCGTTGAGAATAAGTGGAATTACCGTGCTTCTGACGGCGGCCTGCTGAAATATAACAGCAATACCATGGATTTCATACTTAACAACCGCATGGATATCATTCAGCTTCCGTACACTGTAAAGCTTCCCGAGCTTGAAAGCTGGATAGAGACCCTCCAGACTATCACCTTTCAGCGGCTTCCCGAGTTCTCCTCATATGAGTGCGCTGTCATCAACAGCCCGCTCTACGAAGGCGAGGACAAGGATATGCTGGATGCGTTCAGATACATGCAGAAGCTTCACCTTTCCGCGGATAAGTGCACCGTGTACGATTTCGGCTATGACGGCGAGGAAGCAATGAACGTTCTGCGGACCGAGCTTGAAAAGGGAGATCCCGTGGTATTGTCCGCAGGAGGCTATGCACTTAATGCGGTAAGACTGCTCCGCGAGTCGGAGAACACTAATAAGCTCGTGCTTGAAGCCTACGACTGCAACAATCTCGGCACGACCACCTACATCTCCATTCTCCGCACTCCCGTATACGACGGCGGAGACGAGCCTTACTATCAGTATTCCGCGTCTGTCTACGGCAAGGAAATGCCCTTGAAGGTGTATATTAATAATTGACAATTGATAATTGTACAGCGGCTCGCAGAAAATCCAATTGGGTATTCTGCGAGCCGCTTCGTTTTTAGGTATAGGGTGCAAAAAAGCAGGACCTGATATAGATCCTGCCAATTTTATAATTTTCGATTTTCAGACAGTATGAACGCCGTTAGCCTTGTCCGCATGAGCACCGTCAACGCCGTACTTAGCGTCTCTTCTCTTCTCGAAGAACTTGGGAGCTACCTTGGGGAACATTGCATATGTGAGAACGTCCTCTTCCTGCTCGATCCACTCTGCGCACTCTTCGCGCATAGCGTCAAGCTCGGGCTTTAAGAGGTCTGCGGGACGGCAGGTGATAGGCTCCTCGCCCTTTAAGATCATCTCTCTGAACTTGGGGTCTATTTCTGTGGGAGTCTTTCCGTAGCTGCCCTTGACCATTTCCTTGAACTCCTTGGTTACAGTCTTGTAGCGCTCGCCTGTGATGATGTTGAACACAGCCTGTGTTCCGACGATCTGTGAAGTAGGAGTAACGAGGGGAGGATTACCCGAATCAGCACGTACTCTGGGAACCTCCTTGAGAACGTCCTCCAGCTGGTCCTCCTTGCCAGCCTGCTTGAGCTGTGAGAGCAGGTTGGAGAGCATTCCGCCGGGTACCTGATAGATAAGAGCATTGGGATTTACAGCCAGCATCTTCTCGTCGATAAGACCGCTGTCGATGTACTTCTTGCGGAGCTTCATGAAATAGTCTCTGATCTCGTTGAGCTTAACAAGGTCCAGACCTGTATCGTACTCGCTGCCCTGAAGAGCCGCAACCATGGACTCTGTGGGAGCGTGAGAGGTTCCGTTTGCCAGAGGAGACATAGCGGTATCAATGATATCGCAGCCTGCCTCGATACCCTTTAACAGGCACATGGAAGCAAGACCGGATGTATAGTGTGTGTGAAGCTGGAGAGGTATCTTGACCTCTGCCTTGATCTTCTTTACAAGGGATTCTGTTCTGTAAGGAGTGAGCAGAGCAGCCATATCCTTGATGCAGATAGAATCAGCGCCTGCAGCTTCGATCTGCTTTGCATAGTTTACGTAATACTCATCGGTGAAAACGTCGCCGGTGGTGAAGGAGATAGCTACCTGAGCGTGAGCATTTTCCTTCTTGGCAGCCTTGATAGCTGTTTCGAGGTTTCTGATATCGTTGAGAGCGTCAAAGATACGGATAATGTCGATACCGTTAGCGCATGCCTTCTGAACGAAATACTCAACGAGGTCGTCTGCATAGTGACGATAGCCCAGCATGTTCTGACCTCTGAAAAGCATCTGGAGCTTGGTGTTGGGCATTTCTCTGCGGAGAATGCGGAGTCTTTCCCAAGGGTCCTCGTTTAAGAATCTGATACATGAATCGAATGTAGCGCCGCCCCAGCACTCAACGGAGTAAAATCCGACCTTATCCATTTCGGAGAGAATGGGGAGCATATCGTCCGTACTCATACGTGTAGCGAGCAGCGACTGATGAGCGTCGCGGAGTACGGTCTCGGTTACTTTAATCTTAGCCATTGCTTAAGTCCGCCTTTCCTGAGATTATGCGAGTGTTGCAATAAGGTCGCCTGTATTTACGGAATCGCCCTTGTTTACGTTGATAGAAGCTATCTTGCCTGCTTCGGGAGCAACGATGTCGTTTTCCATCTTCATAGCCTCAAGAACTGCGATGACCTGACCCTTAGTTACGGTGTCGCCGACCTTAGCCTTAACATCGAGGATAGTACCGGGCATAGGAGCCTTTACCTCGATAGAGCCTGCAGCGCCGGAAGCTGCGGGAGCGGGTGCTGCGGCAGGAGCAGCGGCAGGAGCGGGTGCGGCAGCGGGAGCAGCCACAGGAGCGGAGCCGTCTGTGATATCCTGAACAGAAACATCGTAAGCCTTGCCGTTTACGGTAATATTAAATCTTTTCATAATATAAAACCACCATTCAATTAATTTTTTATTCGGTTGAAAGTTTTCGGGTCAACAGCGGACAGCTTATCATAAAAACTGTACGCTGAAAACTGTTAACTTAGTTTACGCTGTGCTTCTTGGGAAGCTGCTTTACCATGCGCTTGCCTGCGCTGATGTCGAGAACGGAGATGATCTTAGCTCTTGCGTTAGCGGGCTCGATGATCTCGTCAACTGCGCCCTTGGCAGCCGCGTCGAATGCGGAAGCCTTTTCATCTGCATAGCGCTTAGCGATCTCCTCGCGCTTAGCCTTGACGTCGGAAGCGCCCTTAAGCTCGTCGTGATATAAGAACTCGGCAGCTGCGATGGGGTTCATGGGAGCGATAACAGCGTCGGGATATGCGAAGGTCATATCGGAGTTTGCGTTGTTTCCTGCCAGAGCCACAAATGCGGAGCCGTAAGCCTTGCCTGTTACGAGAGATATCTTGACTGTGGTAGCCTCTGCGTAAGCGGAAGCAGCCTTAGCTGTGTTTCTTATAGCCTCTGCGCCGGACTCGAAGCCCTCTGTATCAACTATTGTAACAACGGGAACAGAGAAGGCATCGCAAAGACGAACAAATCTTGCAAGCTTAGCAGTATCGTCGGAGGTGAGCTTGTCTGCGGTCTTGTTGGTGCCCACGATACCTGCAGTTGCTCCGCCGATAGTGGCAAGAGCTGTGAAGGAAGCCTTTCCAAAGTCTGCATAAAGCTCGGTAACGCTGCCCTCGTCGGCGATAGCAGCTGCGATATCCTCAGCGGAGCCTTCAGCCTTTTTGCCGGACTCTGCGTACTCGAACTCGGGCACGGGAGAGAGGTTGTTCTGAGGCATGAGAGAAACAAGCTTCTTAGCCTGTTCGATAGCGTCCTTGTCGTCCTTAGCGGTAAGAGCAGCTATACCGCACTTAGCAGCAGCCTCAGCGGAGCCGCTGTCAGCGCCTGCATTCAGATAAAGAGCGCCTTCCTCGGACATTATCACAAAATCTGCGGAAGCAGCGATAACAGCCGCGCTGCCCGAGCATACTCCTGCGATAATAGCTATCTGGGGAACAACGCCCGAAAGGTTGGATGTGTGAGCGAGTATCTCGCCGTAAGCGTTCATAGCCTCTGCGCCGTCCTCGATGAAAGCGCCGCAGGAATCGTAGATGCCCACAACGGGAACACCGTTTCTGGAAGCAAGGTCGAACACCTTAGCGATCTTAGCGGCATGAGCCTTGGAAACCGCACCGCTTTTAACAGAGCTGTCCTGTGAAAAAGCATAT
>JBJFHQ010000164.1:0-13298 GCA_051893755.1 Oscillospiraceae bacterium | reverse complement strand
CATTATATCACTCTTTGGGACTTTTGTAAAGGTTTTGTAATTATTGATTTCCGTGTGGGACAAAGGGTGACGAAGGTATGCTGTTTTGAATGATCTGATTAAAATTATGCGGTAGATTTAACGTGAGTTTTACCTTTTAAAAACTGTATTGTCCTGACTTTGATACATTTGGTGTTGTATAATAGTATTATAGAAAGATTTTCGCTAAAACTATTTTACAAACATCAGGAGGAATTTATTATGGGAACACTAACTATCAATGGAAAAACATATCAGACTATTGAAAAAACTGTACCGCCAATGACTAAGGAACAAATGGAACATTATACAGAACAGGTCGGGGGATTTGGACCGATAAAGAGTGAGAATCCCGAGGAAAAACAAAATCCTGAAAGGAACGATGAAAAATGAAAGCATACATACAGTCATATCCGATGTTGATCATGACATGTATTGTTCAGAGATAGTGGAGTTTGCTGCAAAGCTGCTGTCCGCAATGTGGGCAGATACGACCGGGTGCCTTATCACCGTCCGCAGCCGCTCCGGGGCGCATTTTCTCGGGTCGGACAGGTATATCTCATGATGATGCCGCTTGTCCGAAAAGTCCTCCGCTAAGCCATTCTCTTCGATGAATCGTTTCAGCTTCTCAATGCTTGCGGGCTCGTCGTCATAGGGTCCCTTGTGCATTATCTGCACGCATAAGCCTTCGGTCATTTTCATGTACCGCGCCAGGCTCAGGTCAAGCCCGGGCTTTTTCTTCGACAGCACAGCCTTCGCAGTTTCAAAGACCTCCTCCGTGACAAACTCGGGCTGGCGTATCATGGACGTCCAGATGAAGTCCTTCTTGCGCGAATAGTCTATCCCGTTGATGCCCTCCTGATGCCACAGCCCTTCCAAAGGCGGGACTACATACTCGAAATAGCCCTCGGGCTGTGTGCCGTTCATTTTCGACATCTTTATCGTAAAGGATAAGCCGTAGAGTATCTCCATGGCTGTTTTGTATTCTTCACAGGTGTTGGGGTCGCCTTTGCCGTCCACTGCTATGAATATCATCTCGGGCACTTCGATGAGCGACGGCTTTGCTGTCGGCTGATACAGGTCCTTGTATTCCTTTTTGTAATCAAGCTTTTCCATTATTTCCATTCCTTTCGGCAGGACAGCGCTTCAAAGTCCCAGTATTCCATGTAGGGCTTGGAGTCCTCATAGTCCCATGAATATATCAGCGATGGCGTTATTTCAAGGACGCACTCCGTGGGCAGTGACGACCACCGCTTGACTGCGGAGCCGAAATGCTTCTTCATCGCTTCAATGAAGAGCTCATGCTCATATGGTCTGCCGATGATGCGGCATTTTCCCTCAATGGAAAAGTTGCTGTAACACAGCGCCGCATTGGGATTTTCTCGGAGCTGTCTGCATTTGAGATAATTCTCGTCGGTCTGGCAGTAGAATTTCCCGCCTATGACCACCACGCTCATAGGACGCGAGGTCACGCGGTCATCTGCGCAGGTTGATAAGGTCATTACTCCGTGACTGCCTATCCTGTGCCACAGGTCGGAAAAGCTGTTGTTATCCATGTTTATACCTCTTTTCGTTTTGTTATGAAACAAGTATAGTACAGTTAATGTGACAGCTGTATGTCATATTAGAAAAAAGATTTTCAGAGGCAATATCATTTTCTGACCATTTCCGCTATTGCTGCGTAATGCTTTACTGTGAAATTTTCGGGAGCAATTTCCGCGAGCAGCTTTCTGTGCTCTGCTTCCCACTTTGCGACCTGTTCCTCGGACAGGGAAGCGCCCACTCCGCGGCATGCCTTCATTCTGCCGTTCCAGCTTTCCCTTGTGAAGGGCACATCAAGATAATATTCCTCCCGATATGCGATGTCGAAGTGTTTTTCATACTCGGGGGCGATGTATATCGGGTGCATGGTCTCGCCTGCGCCGCTCCAGTCGGGACTGTATCTGAGCACCAGCTTTTCACTTTCCCCTGCAATATCGTCCTCAAAGGGAAGCCATGCCATATACAGAAATATCAGCCGTCCGCCCTCTTTGAGAACTCTGTTAAAAACGGGCGCAGTCCTTTCGGGGTCTAAGTACCAATAGCACTGGCAGGCGGTGATATCGTCGAAGCTGTTTTCGGGGAAAGCGATATCCTCCGCGGAAGTGACGTAATAATCAATATCCATGCCCTCCGACATACTTTTAGCCTGTTCTATCTGATTTTCGGAGATATCCGTCCCTGTCCATTTTCCGCCGAAACGGTACATATTCCTCGGGAGCACTCCCGTGCCCGTGCCTATGTCAAGTATCTTCCTGCCGTCACGGCAGAGCCCGCGGTCAATAATCTTCTTGTAAAATTCTTCGGGGTAGATATCGCGGAATCTTGCATAATCTGCGGAGGTGCGTCCCCAGTCAAAGGCTTTTCCGCCGTCTATGTTTTTATTGGTGATGTTCATTTCAAACCCTCATTTCATAAAATAGTGTTTTATCTCCGAAAAATAACAGCTCCCGTATTTTCTGCAAAATGGCTTCAGCATCATATTCCAATAGTCCCCGTATTTCCATGTATCTTTGTAAAACAGCTCGGCGATGTTATGCACTGCGTCGCAGAAGTCATATATTTTCTGTCTGTTATTTTCGCCGAGGAGCATTGACAGTTCATCAATGCAGTACAATAAAATATCCCGTTCCCTGTCTGCGGGATTTTCGGAGATATATTGCCGCAGGGCTTTCAGTTCTCCGATTTTTACGGACAAATCGTTCTGCCGCTCTTCGGAGACTGTATCATGCCCATAGCAATATCGCAGGAAAACAAAAATATCCGTGAGCCTGTCATATATCCGTTGTTCCATATTTCACCTCAATATTTTTCAAAAGCTCCGAAAATCCCTTCCGATATTCCTCGGGAGAAATTATTTCCGCCTTGTCGCCGAAGGTCAGAATATACTGATAAAATGACGGAACGTCCGACCATGTGAAGCTCAGCAGGATATTGCCATCCTCGTCATATCGGGGCAGCTCCGTGCCAAACTCGTCGATTATCCGCCACTTTACCGACTTGTCGAATCTCACCTCGGCAGTGATACCGCCCTTTGCATGGAGCAGCTTGTCGCAGGTATACTCGGGGATCTCCCGCTCGGCGCACTTTTCGCCCGTGCGGACAAGCTCCGTGATACGGGTCAGCTTGAACAGCCGCCAGTCCTGCCGCAGGGTACAAAATCCCCACACATACCACCCCGACCACTGGAATATCAGATGATACGGCTCGATAGTGCGGCGGCTTTCTCCGCCGGGGGAATAGTATGTGAATGAGACAGTCTCATGGGTTTCCATTGCCGATCTTATCAGCTCGATCTTGTCAGAAACGGTCGATCTGTCCCACGACGACAGGTCGATCATTATATGATTATCGGCATTCATCATATCGGAGCGTCTCGGCGAGAGCTTTTCCATAAGCAGGCGGTATCGGTTATTTTCGCTTACGCTGTCAAGGCTCTGCAGTCCCGAAAGGATAGAGCGCATATCCTCCTGTGAAAGCAGCGTGCGGTCTATCCTGAAGCCCTCCATGATCGATATCCCGCCGTCCCGACCCTGTTCGGTCACTATAGGTATGCCTGCGCGGCTGATATCGTCGATATCGCGGAGAATGGTCCTGTGGGAGACCTCGAATTTTTCCGCAAGCTCCGAAGCGGTTATCTTGTCCTTTTGCAGGAGAATGGAAAGTATGCCTATCAGACGGTCTATCTTCATAATGTCACCTCGTACTAAAAAAGCGCACCGAATAAATGCGGTATTATTCGGTGCGCCGTGCTCATTTTTTATCTGTTCTGAAAAAGATATCACTTCTTAAGTCGGACATATCCATTTCGTCCCGTATCCTTTTCAGTTCCTTTGCAGTGCGGAAATTTTCTATCTCCTGTCTGCGGTTTATCCTCGATATCACAAGATTTACCACCGCAAGCGCAGTGATGAAAAGCAGAGATGTATCGTCAAAGCCGAAGGTATCCTTGAAATACCACATTGCCCCCGCTATCACGATAAGCAGGATATCGGTAAATGCGGTGAATCTGTTCCTTGGCACCTTTTCCGTTTTTCTGTTGTTTTCGGACATTTCTGCTTTCACCTGCTTTGTAAAATAGTGAATAGTGAACAGCGAATGCTTTCAATTTACATTTGCGTAACAGTTCGTTTTCGGCGGAGCAGAGCTCCGCGCATTTGAGACGAATGCTTTAGCATTATTGCTGATCAAATGATACGCCGCCCGTGATTTGCTTACTTTTCGTGATTGTTGGCTTTGCAGCTGCTGCCGTCCGTGTTTTTTGCACGGGCGGCGCTTTACTTTTGTTCGTCGCTTCGGCTTTGATTGACAGCATCGCTGTGTAACGTGCCGGTGGGGGATTTCGCTGTCTGCGGACAGCGACCAAAGGGCTCTGCCCTTTGGAAACCTGCAGCCTTGAAAGGCTGGCGAACTTTTTATTGCCGGGTTACTGCTTAGCTTCGGTTACTCTCAACCTCGCACCTTCACTGTTAACTATTATCTGTTAACTGTTCAACGCCCCATGGCTGCAACAAGGCTTCTCAATCTTATCTTCGCTGCGCCTAAGTTGCTTATCTCGTCTATCTTTAACTGGGTGTACAGCTTGCCGTTCTTCTCCAGTATCGAACGTACCTCGTCCGTGGTGATAGCGTCAATGCCGCAGCCAAAGGATACTAACTGTACAAGCTGCATGTCGGGCTGCGTGGTCACGTACTCCGCCGCACGGTACAGTCTTGAATGATAGGACCACTGATTCAGTACCGTAAGCTTCGGAACATCTGCCAGATGCGCAACGCTGTCCTCTGTGATGACTGCCAGCCCAAGGCTCGTCATAAGCTTGTGTATGCCGTGATTTATCTCGGGGTCGATGTGGTAGGGTCTGCCCGATAAGACGATTATCGGCATGTTATTTTCCCTCGCCACCTTGATGACACGCTGTCCTTCGTCGATTATCTCCTGTCTGTATACGCGGAGTGCCTCGTGCGCCGCACGGAAGGCTGCCTTTGCCTGACTCTTTGTCACGCCGTATTTCTTGCCGAAGCAGTTCACCAGTACCTCCACGCAGTGGCGCTCAAGGTTGATGTCCATGTAGGGCAGATAGAAATTATCATCGGTGAGCTGCGGGATATTCGCCTTGAGAAGCTCGGGATAGTACGCAACTACGGGACAGTTGTAATGATTATCGCTGTGCCCCTCGTCAACGTTGTAGCTCTCGCAGGGGTAGAAGATGAAGTCTGCGCCCTTTTCAAGCAGGTCGATGATGTGTCCGTGTGCAAGCTTTGCGGGATAGCATACCGTGTCCGAGGGAATGGTGTGCTGACCCTTGTAGTACATCTTGCGGGAGCTTTCGCTGGAGATGACCGTCTCAAAGCCGAGGGTCTCAAAGAGCTTGTGCCAGAAGGGCAGCTGCTCGTAGTAGTTCAGCACCAGCGGCAGACCTACCTTTGCTTTCGGGTGCTCGGGCTGGGATTTCATGCAGTCCAGCAGATGTGTGTATTTGTATTCGTACATGCAGGGGATATCGGTCTTTCTTGTAAGACCTGCGCCCTTTTCGCAGCGGTTTCCGCTGATGAATTTTCTGCCGCCGTTGAAGCTGATTATGGTAAGACTGCAGTTCGAGCCGCAGCCGCCGCATCTTGCCTGCTTTGCGGAGTAGGTGAAGTCCTTAAGGTCCTCCTCAGAGATAACGGTGGATTTTTCGCCTGCATTCTCCTTTGCGTACAGAGCCGCGCCGAATGCGCCCATGAGTCCTGCGATGGCGGGGCGGGTAACGTTCCTGCCAAGCTCCAGCTCAAAGGAGCGCAGCACTGCGTCGTTGAGGAAGGTACCGCCCTGAACGACGATATTCTGACCAAGCTCGTCCGCGGATTTTGCACGGATCACCTTATAGATAGCGTTTTTGATGATAGAGGAGGAAAGTCCTGCGGAGATATCCTCCACGGAAGCGCCGTCCTTCTGCGCCTGCTTTACGGAGCTGTTCATGAATACCGTGCAGCGGGAGCCTAAATCCACGGGCTTTTCGGCGAACAGTCCCAGACGGGAGAAGTCTGCGATGTCATAGCCCAGCGCCTGTGCGAAGGTCTGGATAAACGAGCCGCAGCCCGATGAACATGCCTCATTGAGCATGATGCTGTCGATAGCGTGATTTTTTATCTTGAAGCACTTGATGTCCTGACCGCCGATGTCGATGATGAAATCAACATTGGGACAGAAGAAGGAGGCTGCCTTGTAATGAGCTACGGTCTCAACGATGCCGTGGTCGATGCCCATTGCCGCCTTGATAAGGTCCTCGCCGTAGCCTGTTACTGCGGAGGACTTTATATTTATCCTGCCGCCTGCAAGACGGTACATTTCGGTGAGCTGCTCCTTGATAACGTCGAGGGGCTGACCCTTATTGGAAGCGTAATACTGATAGATGAGCCCGCCCTCGGGGGAGATGAGCACCAGCTTTGTGGTGGTGGAGCCTGCGTCGATGCCGAGATATGCGTCGCCTGTGTATGTATTGATATCAAGGCGCTCCACGTCACAGCCTGCGTGACGGTCAACGAATTCCTTGTAATCCTGCTCGCTTGTGAAAAGGCGCACGCCCGTAACGATGTCGTCGCTTACGGGAGCGGTCTCTATCATGCGGATAACGTCGTCAATGGCAAAGGCTTCGGTGTTGTCCTTTGCATAGAGTGCACTTCCGAATGCCATGAAGCAGGAAGCGTGCTCGGGGAAAATGGCGTTCTCGTCGGAAAGACCCAGAGTGCGTACAAATGCGCGGCGAAGTCCCTTTAAGAAGGAAAGAGGTCCGCCGAGGAAGAGCACCTTGCCCGTGATCTTTCTGCCCTGTGCAAGACCGGAAACTGTCTGGTCAACTACTGCCTGAAAGATAGAAGCGGCAACGTCTCTGTGGTCTGCGCCCTGATTGAGCAGGGGCTGAATGTCGGATTTTGCGAATACTCCGCAGCGGGAGGCTATGGGATAGAGCTTTTCCGATTCGAGGGAAAGGCGGTCCATCTCGTCCACGGATATGCCCAGCAGGGAAGCCATCTGGTCGATGAAGGCACCAGTGCCGCCTGCGCAGGAGCCGTTCATTCGCTGTTCGGTGCCGCCTGTGAGGAAGATTATTTTAGCGTCCTCGCCGCCCAGCTCGATAACTGTATCAGCGTCGGGATAGCTTTCCTTAACGGCGATGAATGCGCCGAAAACCTCCTGCACGAAGGGCAGCTTTGCCGCATTTGCAAGACCAAGTCCCGCAGAGCCTGTGATGCTCAGGTGAAAGCTTTCTCCGGGGAACTGTCCCGCGATTATTTTCAGCTGTTCCTCAACGGTCTCCCTTACCTTTGAGAAATGGCGCTCGTATTTTGAGTAGATGATCTTCTTGTTTTCGTCGATGATAACTGTCTTGACTGTAGTTGAGCCTACGTCGATGCCTAATGAAAGATCTTTTGACATTAATTTTTATCCTTTCTTTACATATGTATATTATTGGTTATCGGAGTCATCGCTGCGATGCTCGCCGTTTCTGCGTCTTAGTTCGGAAAACTGCTTTGATATTTCCGCACCCTTTTCCGAGGTCATTTCCTTTCTGACCGAGGACATTTTCTTATAGTCGCACAGGCAGAATATCACTATTCCGATGACCATTGCCGTCGGGATAAGCCTGTCGGGGATAAAATTTCCTGAAAACAGCGCAGCTGCCGCAAGTATGATATCCGCCGCAGTAATTGCCGCAAATCTCGGAAGAGAGGCCTTGTCGATATAGTGACGAAGTGTGCGTATCCTTGACATCAGTATGATAACGCAGACTATGCCTGCAAATGCTGCTTTTACGATGCCTCCGCCCGTTACGGGGAAGCGTATCCCTCCGAATATCAGCCCGAACACTGCGGAAAACAGCGCAAGAGGAAGTATGGCAACAATTCTGAATAATCCCATAGCAGCCATTGAAGCTCTCGCAAATGCTTTTGCTGCGGGGCTGTTTTTCCTGTTGAATGAGAATTTGCGCAGGAACTCGTTCGCAAGTCCCTTTGGATTGGCATTTTCTGTTGCCTCTATATTATACCACGTTGTTTCAAGGTCGTCAAATATGACAGGGATATTTCTGCCGAATTTTTTCTCTACAAAGCCCTCGTCAAAGAGCCGCTTTGCAAGCTTTACTCCCAGCTGAAGCAGCTCATAGCTGCCTGCGGGACCCTTTCCGATGTACATCATCATTTCGTCGTACATTTCGGAGGTGTCCTCAAAGCCGATATTTTCCACGCCCTGCTTATGGAGCCAGTCGGTAAGTGCCTGCGCCGTTTCGGGGTCTGCGGTGAGCTCCGTTTCGTCCGATGCGCTTACTGCAAGGTGCCATTTTTCATTGGGGAAGATATCGTTGTCCACACCCCGTCCTATGATGAAGTGGGGGACATTTCCGTCCACCGGATTTGTGCTCACCCCGAAATACAGCGCATATACGTTATCCGTATCCCATTTTTCTATTTCTGTACGTATTTTTGAATATAAGAGCTCCTCGAAATCCATATCCGTCATTCCCCCTATCAGTCATTTTGTGACGGCAGCTTTTATCCTTTCCGCTATCTGCGCGGGAGTTCCCTCCGCCTTGACGCTTATCTGCGAATTTGCGGTATAGAGAGCCCTTCTGTCGTTATATATGCCCTCCAGGGATTCCTTTGTGTTCGCCATGACAATGGGGCGGTTCTTATCGCCCGAGATGCGCTTATAGCAGGTCTCGAAGTCTGCGTCCAGATATACTGCCACGCCGCCTGCTGCCGCAGCCTCGGCATTTTCCGATTTGAGCATAGCTCCGCCGCCGCATGCCACCACCTCGTCGGAGGCTGCAAGCTCCTTTACGGCGGAGGTCTCCATGGTGCGGAACGCCTTTTCACCCTTTTCGGCAAATATCTCGGGTATGCTCATACCCGCTTTTTTTTCGATGTAGCTGTCCATATCGGTAAAGGACTTTCCCATAAGAGCGGCAAGCTCCCTGCCGACAGTGGATTTTCCGCAGCCCATAAAGCCGCACAGGAATACTGTCATAATTATCTCCTTTCGCCGCCTGCTGCGGCATGTATCGTATAGTCTTCCGTTCAATCGTCCAGCGGTATGGAATATGCTCTCGCAGAGTATTCCAGCACCTTTCCGCTGAGCTCCTCCTCAAGGCAGGCGTAAAACATGGCAAAAAGCACGTCCACAAAGCCTAATAGGAACATATTCTTGTTTGTGATGTCCGACAGCTGCGGAACATGGGTATATATGTAGGTCTTGAACCATTCCGCGGTGTAGGGCGGCAGGGGCTTGCCCTTGTGGACAAGATACCGGAATTCGGCATACTCCTCGCGGATAAGACCGTCGGTATTCTCCGCGCCCCGGGACATCACCATATTGTAGACCTTCTGTATCTGATCGTCGGTCATGCGGTCGTCGCCGTTGCGGACGTTTCGCAGAGTGGGCAGCCGCACTGCAAAGCTGTATATTATCATCGGCAGCACCTTGTCGTATTCGGTGTTCTGCATCTCGCGGCAGCTGCCGTTGTCGATGCGCAGCCCGAAATTCTTCAGGCTCTCGCCGTCGGTGACGTTGTTCAGCACCACCTTGAAAGCGTCCTTGATATTTATTTTATAAAAATCGTTCTCGGTTATGGAGTAGATGTATTTTACGGCGTTATATAAGCTTATCCCGCCCTTTATGACGGTGTCGGCAAGACCTATCACCGCCTGTTCTTCGTTGATAAAATCCAATTTTCAGTTCCTCGCAATATTATCTTCGTCCGACATTGGTGAGGTCGGGTCTGCGTATGACTCTGGTGGGAGGCGTGCCGTCCGATTTTTTCGGCTTGTCGGAGACCGAAGCATTCCTGTCATCAGCCGACGAGAATATGAACGTGTCCTTCTTGGCGGCGGCAAGCTCGGCTATCCCCATAACGTCTCCCACTGTGGGAGAGTTCTTGTCCGTCTTGTATTTGGGGTCGGTCATCGCCTCATAGAGGGAGGCGTATTTTTGCGGAACGAAGGGCTTGTATTTTCTGCCGTCCCGGGTGATGCTCTCCGCCGCAGCAGTATATGAAGGCTGTGCGGGAGCGGCTCGGGGCGGCTCATACGGAGCAGGCTTCGGAGCGCTCCCGATCCCGGCGGTCATTTTTTCGGCAGAGGCGCTGTCGGACACGGCGCTCTTTTTCGGAGCAGGCTCGGAGTCAAAGCTTTTCGGTATCCATCTGACAGCCTTATCTGCGGAGCCTTTTATGCTTCTCGGGATATATTCGCCGCGGTTCTGACGATCGGGGTCTCTCTCGTCAAAGCGAGGCTCGGCGTAGGGCTCGCCCGACATGGACGGAGTATTCTCGTAAACGGCTTCAAAATCCTTCTGTGCTTCGGAAACGCTGCCGAAGCTTTTGGGCACCCACTTGACAGCCTTGTCGGCAGTGACCTTTCTGCTTTTCGGAGCATATCCCGCATCGCTCTGTCCGCCTGCGGGAGCATATTGCTTTGCCGCAGCAGGTGCATTTGCAGCCTTTTCCCTGCCGAGGATATCTCCGTACATTTTTTCGGCGGACTTCAAGAAATCCTCCAGCTGACTTATGGAGCCGTCGCCGTTTCGTATATTATCCTTGAGGCTGTTGAGATAGCCTGCCCATTCCTCGAACTCTGCACGGTCCATTTCCCTTCCCGCGCACTTGGACAGATTATAGTAAAGCGCCTGGGAGCGCAGGTCAAGCTCTCTCGGTATGATGACGGGCACCTTATTTGCCCGCAGTCCCGCAAGCTTTGCCTTTTCTTCGGCTTCCTCGGCTGCGCGGCGGGCTTCTTCTTCGGCGCGGCGAGCCTTTTCCTCGGCTTCACGGCGCAGTCTCTGCTGTTCCTCGTGAGCGGCAAGACAGGTCCGTCCGCTGGGATTTACGCGGCTGCAGTATGGACTGTCGTACTCTTTGCCGCGGATAAAGTATCTTCCGCAGGAAACGCAGCGCTCGATATGCTCGCCGTTTTCCTCCAGCAGGTCAAATTCAAGGTCGATTATCCCCTTGAAGCCCGTAGGCATGTAGATCACCGAGCCGCTGCCCAGCTCCTCCATGGAGGCTCTGCGTATCTCCAGGGAATCGGGGCGCTCCATGTCCTTTATATGGGAAAAAGCGTCCATGGCGGACTGGTCGGAGGTGACGGGGGTCACCTGCTTTATGCTGTCGGAGGATATTTTCTTCAGCTTTTCCGACACGGAGCTATATACATAGTGAGAGAATTTTCCCATGCGAAACGCCGATTCGGGGGCGAGTGAGGGACTGTATCTGCGCACATAGGGCATGTCCTCGGCAGGAAAGCCCGTTTCGTTTGCGGCGATGGAAAAGGCAAGGTCGAAATATTCCTTTCTGCGTCGGTATTCGTCTGCGGAGATGTTGGAGTCTGCCTTGTCGTTATATATGAAATCCAGCTTTTTCTTTGCGTATTCGTTTATCCTGACGATGTTTATCCACTGATTTACCGAGCGGCATGTCTTGTACTCGGATATCCTGCGGAAAATAGCCGATTCGTAGTTGTTCTTCGGGGAGATGCACCTTGCCCACAGCTCTTCAAGACCGATATTTTCGCTGCTGCATATGTATGCGATGATGCAGTCGATGACAACACTGTCAAAGCTGCCCTCGATGCACGCCTTTACATAGGGGTGGCACTGAGCCGCTGTGTTTCTTGCCGACTGCATGAGCTCTGCGGGGAGCCTGCCTGTTTTGCTGGCTGCTTTGCCCGCTTCGATGCACTGTTCCCAGAAAAAGGAGAAGTTGAATTCCGTAAAATCAAGCAGATCCTTTCCGGGCTCGAGATCATAATATGTGTTGTTGTTTCCGATAATAAATCTGACGGCGTCCACTTGCTATCTTTCCCTTCCTTCGGTACGGCTGTTTCGGTTTCACGTGTCTGCGGACAGAAATCCGCATATATAAATATATTATAACACATATTATCTTATTTTTCAACAGGTTTTCCTGACTTTTTTGCAATAATAAAAGATATGGACACTACAGGCTGACCGAGGGTCATTTTGACGGTTTCTTTTGTGCATGATGACGATTTTGACGGTAAAATATACTAAATTTTCGAAAATATATAAAAAATTTAACAAAACCCTTGCATAAAACCATCGTTATGGTGTATAATAAGTAAAGCGAGTGCTGTGCGTGTATTTTTGCCGAGGGTAAATCTATTCCAAAAAATTACGGCGCTTTCTCATGGGAGTTACTTGATTATGAATTATATATTATGCGCCGTATTGTGGACGGAGAGCAAGACTCCGCCGGGGTATGCGGCAACGGGGATCTTCTCCGCTAAGCTCGCCGAGGGCGAGGAAACGGAATATCGTTCCTTCCTGTCCGAGTCTTATGACGGTTCGGCGGATATGCTTCAGGATTTTCTTGATTTCTGCGGCGGGGAGTTTATGCTCTGCCTGTGGGACGGATTGTCTGCGGGCAGGATAAAAAAACTGCTGGATGCAAACGGCTTCAGACATCCTTATGTGCATATGTATCATCTGCAGAAGGTGTTCGAGCTTACCGAAAAGAAATGCCGCGATATCCGCAAACGCAGGATAATGCAGACAAGGCTTGAAAAAAAGCCTTTTTATTACGGAAAAAGATCGGCTGCGGAAAATGAGGTCAGATGGATGGTCTCTGTGTTCGATATGCTGGACTTCTCGGTCATTGAGAAAAAGCCTGCTGTTGATTTTACCGAGCAGCCGTCTAATCAGTATTTTGTGTTCAAAAACGGAAAATGCTTCCACTCAAAGGACTGCCGTATCGTTAAGGACGCGTCGGTCTCGGCGCTGCGTTCCTATACATATTACGCCGCAGCCGTTGATGCGGGATTTACTCCCTGCTCACGGTGCAAGCCCGTAAACAGGGATGAACAGACGGCGGAAATGATGCGCAGGATCAACGCCGAAAAACAAAAGGAGGCCCGCGCTAAGCATGTGGCGGGATATGTTCCTCCGAAAAAGAAAAGGAAAAAGCCGCTGAATGTGTACAAGTCTCTTGCTCATATGTGCGGACTGTACGGTCTGAAATACGAAAAGAGCGGCGCTAATGTGTTCGTTTCCTCCAATACGGGGAAATATCGCATTGCTCCCGAGGATGCTCCCGTGAAGCTGTACGAGCTTATAAACGATGACTATTCCTTTTCGGGCGCGGAATTTGACGACCCTTATCAGGCAGTCAGGGAAATTGTCCGCATCGACGAGGAAAACGGAAAAAGAAATAAGGACTGATGTACTTTCCGGTACGTCAGTCCTTTTAT
>JBJFHQ010000163.1:0-13326 GCA_051893755.1 Oscillospiraceae bacterium | reverse complement strand
GGATTTTCGAGCATAATTTTGTTGCAGACGAGGCAAAAATGCGCAGGCGGGCTGGTCTGTCGGTCAGCCTCTCTGTCACTACGTGACACCTCCCCCACCGGGGGAGATCACGCCCGGCAAGCATTTTTAACGCAGTCTGCGGCAAAATTTGCCGAAAAGACGTGCGTATACGCCTATGTGGACAGGTTCTCATTATGCTGCTCACTTTTTATCTCGGCGTGACAAGCACAGCCGTTAGGACAGCAGGAGCATTTTCCTCCGCATAGGGACCTGCCCTTTTTCTTATCCTTGTAAAGCTGCCGTACTGCAAGAAAGAGAACAGCTGCCACTGCCAGACCAATAATTACCGTAGCCATATCATCACGACCTTTCATTTTATGGATTTACCTCAACATTCACAGTAAGCTTATTGCTTTCCCTGTAGGGTCTTGCCAGCATATAGATGATAAATGCAAGGACAATGACCGCAAAGATAAGTCCGATAACATTTACCGAACCTGTGAACAGCAGTCCGAACTGGTATATTATCAGTGATACAGCATATGCAAATAAGCACTGATATGTGATAGCAAACGCCGTCCATCCGGGATTGTTCATCTCACGCCTGATAGCGCCGATAGCCGCAAAGCAGGGCGCGCAGAGAAGATTGAACACTAAGAATGAATATCCTGCGATAGGAGTCATTTCCATGAAGTCCAGAACGCCGAATACGCCGACGACCTCTTCCTTTGCAACAAGTCCCATGATAGTTGCGATAGCCGCAGTAGGCTCTCCGAAGCCCAGAGGTGCGAATATCAGGCAGATAGCATTGCCAATAGTTCCGAGTACGCTGTCTGAAAGCTCAAGGTCAGCGCAAAAGCCGAAGCTGCCGTCGGGAAGTGTTCCGAATACCGAGCCTGCCCAGATGATAACAGAGGAAAGAAGGATGATCGTTCCTGCCTTTTTGATAAAGGACCAGCCGCGCTCCCACATGGAACGAAGAATATTTCCCACCGTAGGAAGATGATATGCGGGAAGCTCCATTACAAACGGCGCAGGCTCACCAGCAAACATTTTTGTTTTCTTAAGCATGATACCCGAGATTATGATAGCCGCCACTCCGATAAAATATGCGCTGGGAGCCACCCACCATGCGTTGCCGAAAAGTGCTCCTGAGATAAGTGCGATGATAGGCATTTTTGCGCCGCAGGGAATGAATGTGGTGGTCATGATCGTCATTCTGCGGTCCCGTTCGTTCTCGATAGTTCTTGAAGCCATAACGCCCGGAACACCGCAGCCCGTGCCGATAAGCATGGGGATGAAGGACTTGCCCGAAAGACCGAACTTTCTGAAGATCCTGTCCATAACGAATGCGATCCTCGCCATATATCCGCAGGATTCAAGAAACGCAAGGAAGAAAAACAGCACAAGCATCTGCGGAACAAATCCTAAAACTGCGCCCACACCGCCGATAATACCATCTGCCACAAGTCCTGTCAGCCAGTCCGCACAGCCGATATTTTCAAGGAATGTCTGTGCGCCGGGAAGTATCCATTCACCAAAGAAAACGTCATTTGTCCAGTCAGTCGCCCAACCGCCCACAGTCGTTATGGAAACATAGTACACAATAAACATCACTGCTGCAAATATAGGCAGTGCAAGAAAACGGTTTGTAACTACCCTGTCTATCTTATCCGAAACGGTCATGCCGCCTTTGTTTTTCTTTTTCAGGCAGTCCCTGATCATATTTGCTATGCAGATGTAGCGCTCATTGGTGATAATGCTTTCGCTGTCGTCGTCCATTTCCTTTTCCGCAGCGGCGATGTCGGTCTCGATGTGCGCTTTTTTCTCCTCGGAAATGTTGATAGTATCATAAACCTTTTCGTCTCGCTCAAATAATTTTATAGCATACCAGCGCTGCTGTTCCTCGGGAATATCGTGAAGAACGGCTTCCTCGATATGTGCAACAGCATGCTCGACGCAGCCGCAGAACCTATGCTGCGGCACTGTTTTTTCACCCGACCTTGCCGCATCGACAGCCGCATTTGCAGCTTCGTTGATCCCCGTACCCTTTAATGCGGAAATTTCCGCAACACGACAGCCAAGCTCTTTTGATAGCTGTTCTATGTTAATTTCGTCGCCGTTCTTGCGGACAACGTCCATCATGTTGATGGCGCAGACAACAGGTATCCCAAGCTCCACAAGCTGAGTGGTGAGATACAGATTACGCTCAAGATTTGTTCCGTCGATGATGTTCAGTATCGCGTCGGGTCGTTCGCCGATAAGATAATTCCTCGCTACCACCTCTTCAAGAGTGTAAGGCGAAAGGGAATAAATTCCCGGCAGGTCGGTAATGATAACGTCCTTGTGACCTTTGAGCCTGCCCTCTTTTTTCTCAACCGTAACGCCCGGCCAGTTTCCCACAAACTGATTTGACCCCGTCAGCGCATTAAAAAGCGTGGTTTTGCCTGCGTTCGGATTTCCCGCAAGCGCTATTTTTATTTCCATATCCATGATCCTTTCTTAATGTTAGAATAGGCTAACGTCATTAGTTATTGCTAACTGATATATAGTAAACGACAATGAAATTGATGCTTTCAGTCTGCACAAAAATCATTATATGCAAGCTTTTGCTTGACTTCAAGTTCAATTTCCGATGTCGTTTACTATAAAAATATCAGCAGACTTCGATCATCTCGGCATCGGCCTTTCTCAGGGAAAGCTCGTAGCCGCGGACGGTCACTTCTATAGGATCGCCCAGCGGAGCGACCTTGCGGACATAAATCTCCGTACCCTTTGTGATACCCATATCCATGATCCTGCGCTTGACTGCGCCCTCGCCGTTGAGCTTCTTCACCGTTACGGCAGAGCCTATCTTGGTTTCTTTAAGTGTTGCCATTGTTTGCCCTCCCATGATCATTCAAATATTCGTCACGCAGTATCGAGTAGTAAAGTCTGTCATAGTACTGTCCGTCAATGAAAAAGTAGTCACGAAGAGCGCCCTCATATGTAAATCCGCATTTTTCAATGACACCCTTTGAAGGGAGATTATTCGATCTGCAGCAGATCTGTATTTTATGAAGCTCCGCTTTTTCAAAGCCGTATCTGATCACTGCCATTGTTGCCTCCGAAGCATATCCCCGCCGCTGAAAATCAACGCCTATGCAGTATTCTATCTCCGCAAAATGATTTTTGCAGTCCACAAGAAAGAACGCGATCTGACCGATACAGCAGCCGCTTTTCTTTTCGATGACCGCCCAGCGGTAATAATCCTTGCTGTCATAAGAGGAAATATATTTGTTCAGAAGCCCTCTGACCTCCGATTCCGTAGAGTACACAGGCTCGCCGTAGGATGGCTGCACCCGTTCATCTGCTGCCCAGTATTTCAGCATATCCGAGCTGTCGGAAAATGAAAATTTCCGAAGCAGCAGTCTTTCAGTTTCAACAGTTTCTGTGCCGACGCTCAGCATTCCGATCACCTCTAAATCATGATTTTGCATGCCATTTCCTTTGAAACGGCAACTCTCGAATCCTTGACGTTCACGATGACATTACCGCCGATCTCGCTGACGATCGTCACCGTTCCACCTGCCACAAAGCCTAAATTTTCAAGGAATTTCCTTGTATCAGGATTCCCCCCGACTTTTTTGATGATGTTTTCTTCTCCCGTACCTGCAAGTGTAAGCGGCATCATATATCCACTCCTTCATAGATGTTAGACAAAGCTAACTAATGTGCATCGATCACGGTTAGCTTTCACTAACCGTATTTATAATACTCTATTTTTCCCCTTTTGTCAAGTGATTCTGATATATTTGTATATCTGCACATTTTTCACTGTTAGCAATAGGTAACTTTATGTTGAATTTGTCCCATTATCTGCAAAAACTTTGCCATTGCCCCGGCAATTACCTGCCTCTTTAATAGATAACTGCTGTTTTCATAAAAAATCCTCCTAAGACATTCTGAGTGCCTGATAAATATCGGCGCCCTTGTTTTCGATTAGCCACATCTAACTCATCAGCAATATTCTTCAAGAACATTTTTCAGCGCATTTACGCTGGCATTATGTACTCTTGCCACAGGAATATCGTGCTTTTTCGATTTCTGATTCACGCTGTTGACCATTTTGTGGGAACAGGTATTTGTAAAAACAACCATAAGATCGGGCAAACCCAGCTTGTTCTCAAAATCCGAGGGCATCTGAGTAAACACCTTTGCCTTGCAGTTATACTCACGGCAAATGTCCTTATATCTCGCTGCCATTCGGTCGTTTCCGCCTACTACGACCACGCTCATTATTTCACCTCCTTCCGATTAGCTTACGCTAACCAAATACAGTATAACATATATGTAAATGCTTGTCAAGAAAAACTTATCAAAAAACATTTACTTTGTAAAAAAGGCTGTCAGCGACACACCCGCTGACAGCCGATATAAAATTCATCCGAAAGAAGAGCGTCAGACTGCTTTAAGCTCGTCAAGACGTTTTTCAAACTCCTCGACAGGCATAGGCTTGTCGAAATAGAAGCCCTGCGCAAGGAAGCAGTTGTTTTCCTTAAGCAGCCTCACCTGCTCCGCAGATTCGACTCCCTCCACGATACATTCCAGTCCGATGTCCTGTGCAAGAGCGATAATATGCTTTAGCATCACATACTTCTGCGAACCTGAATCGTTTTCATCGGGAAGAAAGCTCTTATCAATTTTGAGAACATTCCACGGCAGCTCCTTTATAAGGTTAAGCGAAGAATATCCCATTCCGAAATCGTCGATAGATGTGCTTATCCCCGCCTCTCTGAGACCGATAACGATCTCCTTCAGATCGGAGAAATTGACGTCGGTAGTAGTTTCGGTAAGCTCTATCTCAATGTACCTGTGAGGCACCTTGTATTTATCTATACAGGAAATGATATGATCCAGCAGATCCATATCGCCCAGGTGACGGCGCGAAAGATTGACCGAAACCTTTACGACAGGTCTCCCCTCATCGAGCCAGCGGCGTATATCACGGCAGGTATGCTCGAGCATATAAAAATCAAGAGAGCATATCGACTGACTCTGCTCCAGCGCAGGGATAAATCTGTAAGGGGGAATCATCTCACCGTTTTTGAACCATCTGCAAAGCGCCTCTGCGCCGTGAAGAGTATAATTTTTAAGATCGACCTTCGGCTGATAATAAACGTGGAATTCTTCATTCTCAATTGCATCAGCAAATGCGCTTTCCACTCTTTTGATCTCATTTCGGCTGATATTGAGCTTTTCATCAAAGAAAACGCAGCCCGTTTTCAGTATATTTTTCGCAGTATTTATCGCGACGCTGAGGCTGTCCATTATTTCCGAAGGACTGCGGCATTCTGCGGGTATCATATAATACCCCGCATAAGCGGAAACAAATACCCGCTCATTAGTTGTATCATCGTAAACTATGCCGGTCCCGGCAAGGTGCTCGGAAACTATATCAAGGTGATCCTTTCTAAAGAGAATGACAAAGTTATCTCCACCAATACGGCAGACATACTCGCCGTCACCAAGCTTTTCCTGCAGCTGCCAAACAAATCTTTTCATCACCACAGTTCCGCGTTCTCTTCCGATATTCTGATTTATCACCGAAAAACGCTTCAGATTGTAATAGCACGCGCCGAATTTTTCGATCTGCCCCGCTTCGATAAGACCGCCTACGGTCTTCAAAAAGAACCTGAGATTGTGTATCTCCATTTCGCTGTCAAAGAAGACCAGCCTATCGACCATGTGCATCACTCTCGAACGGCCGTTAAAAGCGAACAGCATCTTTTCCAGTACGGTAAGTCTTGAACGCTCCTCGTCGGTCCAGTCAGCGTCCCCGGATATCTGCATCAGCTGATATACCGCAACATTTCCGCCGCCCGTAGTTTCACGCACCGAAAAGCTGCGATCTTTATCCTCTTTCCCGTCCGAATATAAAACAGCCGTATTGCCGCTGCCTCGCCGCTCATGGAGGTGCGTCTCATAAAAAGAGACGGAAATATACGATATCCTCAGCACACGGCAGATATCTGAAAGCGCAGCTGACATATCGGGGCTGAAAAGATCGGAAACGCGCTCGCCCTTAATAATAAAACTGTCAAGAGCCTTAGAATATTCCTCTGCGTCAAAACTCATCATATAGCCCCCTTAAACCTTTACTTCAAGCTGCGGAACGCTCAGTCTGAAAACAGGTCCGCCGCCTTTTCCGACCTCCGCCTCAATGCTGCCCGACATCTGCTTTGTAAGCAGTCCGATCAGCGGCAGTGCAAAGTCCGAGCTTGTGTCTCCGCTGACAATATCAACCGCATACAGGTCGGTAAAATATTTTTCCACATCCTCCATGACCTCAGGCGGGATATCTGAGCTTCCCGCGGATATCTCTATATCAAGAATAGAAGCGTAAGATCTTTTTCTGCATGAAGCATCCACAGTGATATCTGTTTTTTTAAGATATGCCGCGCATCCGATAAGCAGCTTATTGAGTATCTGACCGATCTTCCCCGAATCGCCCAGCATATACGCGGGAACAGAGCCGTCAAGCTTTAAAATAAGTGAAATATTGCTTTCGGCAAAGCTGTCCTTGACGCTTTCCGCCACCTGACCCAGAAGCACCTTCAGATCGTATGCAGTCTCATTCAGCTCCACCTCTCCGCCTGCCATACGGATATAATCGACTGTATCTCCAACCATTGAATACACGTCGGAGCTTTTGCTGATCAGCTCCTTGATAGAGCTTTCCATAACGTTCCTGTCGCCGCTGTTCACAGCCTCCTTGGCAATGTTCATCCAATCGCTCACATTTTTCTCCATATTAAGGCTCATGTTCATAATATAAGCAGACTGTGAGCGGGCTGCTCTTTCAAGCTTGCGGCTCTGACTGAGTGCAAGATAGTTATTATACGCCATTTCGGAAAGGATCTTAGCTATTTCATAAAGATATTCCGCGGATCTCTCAACGGTCTCGACCGAGACCACCGAGGTCTTTTCGGCAGCAGCTATGTAAATATCGGGGTCGATATCAAGCTCTTCGGCAATAGCGGTCAGAGCCTCCTTGTCGATAACGGCAGTGCGCACCTGACCTCCGATAATACTTCCGATAAATTTTCCGCCGACCATGATCGGAGAAGCAAAATCCACCAACCCCGCATGACAGCGGTAAACAGCAGGTTTTCCGTTTCTGAGCGTCCTCAGCGCACCGTTTTTGTCACATTCCTCACACCGCCTGCTCCCCTTTTCGGATCTTCTTGTAAGGTTCATACAGAAATCCGTAAACCCGCTGCCCACGGTAACAGGGATACCGTTCTCATCGGTGATCAAAGCTGCCAGTCCCGTAAATTTAGAAAAGCCGTCCTGGAACTGCTGCAAAATATTAGGAGGGATAAGATCTGTCAGTTTTAAATCCTTCATAGCACACATCCTTTGAGATCATAGAATAAAATGCTGAAGCCAAAAATGATAACATAATAGTATTGCAATGTACTCTTTTATTACAGTATAACACATAAAAACATTTTTTTCAAGAGCTTTTTTGTATTTTTTTACTAAAATTGCCTTGCATATCCATTCCGAGGCAGTCACTATGACTGTAACAGCCCTAAAAAAAGACTGCCGTCCCGATTTTGGAGACCGCAGCCTTTTTTGTTATATTCCCGTATCGCTTCTCCTGCGGACAGATAAATGCCCTCTCCCGGACTCATCCCTTATCCGAATAAAACTCCATGTCGGTAAGTCTTTTTTCAAACTCGTCCTTAGGCAGCGGACGGTCAAAAAGGAAGCCCTGAGCCATACTGCAGTGAGTCTCGCGCAGAAAATCCGCCTGTGCATGAGTCTCCACGCCCTCGGAGATCGCCTCCATATTAAGCTCGTTGACCATATTCACAATGTTCTTTACAACTATCCTGTCGGTAGATGCCTCGCTGTCTTCAGCGTTGATATTGGTAAAAAATGACTTGTCCAGCTTTATGACATCCACATCAAGGTCCTTCAGAAGATTAAGTGATGAATAGCCTGTTCCGAAATCGTCAATAGACGTACCCACGCCGTTTTCCTTCATTTTGTCCACAAAGATGCTCATAGCGTTAAAGTCCTCAGCGCTGGTCATCTCGGTAAGCTCGACCTCAACATAGCTGCTGTCGATATCGTATTTTCTGATTATATCAAGTATCTGGTCGGCAAGCTGATTATTGTGAAGATGACGCTTTGAGAAATTCACAGAAACCCTTACAGGCTCTGAGCCCATTTCTATCCACCGCTTTATATCTGCGCAGACCGTTTCAAAAACATAGAAATCAAGCCTGCATATTGAGCCCTCGGCTTCGAGGATCGGGATAAAATCCATAGGAGGAACTATTTTGCCGTTCCTCACCCATCTGCAAAGCGCCTCGCAGCCGCAGAGCTTGTTGTCTGAAAGCCGCACCTTAGGCTGATAATAGACCACAAATTCGCCGTTTTCAAGAGCCTTGGGGAACAAGGTGGATATCTCCTTTTTATGAAGCGCAGCCTCCATGAGCATAGGTGAAAAGAACACCACATCCTTCTGCTCGCTGTATCTTGCCTCATTATACGCCACAGAGGTCTTGTTCATGATATCGGACATCGTATCCCCTTCGGACGCTTCATATATGCCCATGCGAAGCTTCATATTGTAAAGCTGCTTATCCTCGCCCATTTCAAAGAAAAGGGAATCCGAAAATGCAATAAGATCGTCTACCCTGTTCTTTTTTATAATAAGGATAAAATTATCGCCGCCCAGCCTTGCAAATTTGCCGTCATCCTTTATAAAGCCGCTCATTGTCTGCGAAAATTTTCTAAGCAGCGCATCTCCCTCTCTGCTGCCGAAAAGCTTGTTCACATATTTGAAATTCTTGATATTTACATAAACAGCAGTATGGTCCTTAAGCATGCCTCTTGCCGCCAGCATGCCTCCATAGCGCATAAAGCCGTCAGTATTATCCACTCCCGTCATACGGTCGATGTACAGGCTTTTCTCCATAAGACCCATGATCCTGGCTCTTCCGCTGACGATATATATGCTTTTGGCAAGCTTTCCGATAACAGACTTTTCACTGTCATTCCATTTTTCTCCCTTGACAGGCATAAGAGCAACGATAAAGGTCCCGCCTTCATTGGTCACAAAATGCTTTTCTACTCCGTCGTCGTCATAGCCCTTTGTGCCGAACAGATAATCTCCCTTTTTGCTTACTCCCTCAGGTTCAAAGCAGCTTGGCGGAGCTTCGAATGTTATGGTCACCCTGCCCAGCCTGATGCTCTCCGCCACAGGCTTTAATGCCTCATTGATACATTCCACCGCACTGTCCAGATCGGCAGCTTTTTCATTAAGTCTTTCATAAAAATCCAGAATACCCTCGCAGAAAATTTCGTTTCCCATTTCAGATTTCCTTTCATAAATCATTATGATCCGCTCGAAAAATGACACATATTTAAGACTCCTGTCAAATTATAGCATACACTGAAATCGTTGTCAACCGTCAAATTGTTTAATTTTTATACCAACTAACATGCGGCAATAACGCATAATGATGTCATTACAGGACATATCACGCCGCTCGGGGAACTTCCGTTCATTAATGAACCGCCTTTGACCGGCGCTCTCTTAATTATTCACAGATTATTGACAAAATCTCGCATCTATGTTATAATTATACAAATAGCCTATTTATGTATGGGAAGGACAAATTGACAGCTCTCCTGCGCAGCCGCCGATATTCTCGGATACGTATGGAAAAACTGCGCATATCCCGACGTTTTATGCAGAATATGATCTGTCAAATAAAAATGCAAGAGAATGAATAATGAAAAATAAAATAAAAATGATTCTGAGCGATTCGGTGTGGAGCATATCGGGAATGGTCCTGATGAATGCGGCTGCACAGCTTCTGGTATATCCGTTCTGGAACAGACTGTTCGGCGCCGACATGTACGGAAGGATCGTGTACCTGATCTCTCTTATGAACATAATCTCGCTCACGCCGGGATCGGCATGCAACTACGCGCGTATCACCCTCAGCACAGACAAAAAGACCTTCAACACACCGTATATCGTCATTATGGCTGTTTCAAGCATTTTCACCGCTGTTTCTTCAGCCGCAGTTTGTCTGTTCAGCTCAGACGGTTTTTCAGCGGCGGATATGCTCTGCTATGTGATGCTGTGCTGTCTGACGCTCTGGAGGTCCTACTCAGATATTGAGTACCGTCTCAATTTGAATTATAAGGGATACTTTACATACTGCCTGTTTATCGGCATCGGATATGTCTGCGGCATCCCGCTTATGTATAAGACCGGGATATGGTCCTTTGCGCTTATCCCGGGAGAGCTTTTCGGACTTATCTTCATAAAGCTAAAAGGCTCTGTACTCAAAATGGACCTGCCTGTCAGAGACTCCGGCATACACGAAATATCCCCTGTTTTTATGACGCTGTGCGGCAGCTATTTTATAAGCAACCTCATCTTTAACGGCGACCGCATACTCCTTAATTTCGTCCTTGGAGGAACTGCTGTTTCAGTATACTATATCTCCTCGCTGTTCGGGAAGACCCTGTCTCTTATCACCACTCCGTTCAACAGTGTGATCTCGGGATATCTTGCGCGATACAGCGGCAGACTGTCCGTCAGACACATGAATATCCTGTCGGCGCTCTGCATCGCCGCCTCATTAGCCGCAGCAGTTCTTTGCGTGATAGCTTCACAGCTGATACTTCCGTATTTATATCCTGACCTGTATCCCGCCGCACGGGACACGGTCTTCATATGCAGTCTGTCCCAGACGATCTATTTTTCATCAAATATCGTTTCTGTCATAATACTGCGTTTTTCCAATACCAAGCATCAGCTTTTCATCAACATCGTATATGCTCTGGCATTTATACTTATCTGTATCCCGCTGACTGTGATATTCCAAAACGGCGGATTCTATATCGGCATGCTTATCACATCGTCACTGCGGCTTCTGTACGGATTATGCTCAGGGTACAGGACTGCTTTTTCGGCAGACAGCTGAGATATCATGGGCAAAACTCTAAAAAAGGAATGGTCATAAAAATGAGCTTGGATTATCTGCATGAACGGCTTTTTGAAATGCTGCTGATCTTTGACGATATATGCAGCAGGGAGAACATATCTTATTATCTCGACAGCGGCGCAGCTATCGGCGCTGTCCGTGAGCATGGCTTTATTCCATGGGACGACGATATCGACATCGCAATCAAACGAGCGGATTACGAAAAGCTCCGCAGCGTTATCGGGAAGTATCTTCCGTCCAATATGAAGCTCATCGAGCCTGAGGATTATTCTCCGCTTTTCTTTGATTTTATTCCGAAGCTCATCAATACGGACATACCCCTGCGTCCCGAAAATGAAGAGGATCGGCAGTATCATAACTACCAGAACTGTGCTTCTCTGGATTTTGTCATTCTTGACAATGCTCCCGATTCGGCGATAGGTCAGAAGATAATGCTGCTTAAGCTGAAGATGATATACGGAATGTCCATGTCCAAAAGATATAAGGTCCACGATGCAGATTATACGGTCCTGGAAAAAATACAATCATCGGTGTGCATGTTCATCGGCAGATTTTTTTCGATGGACCGTCTTCATAGGATGCGCAGGAAGCTGTTGACCGACCCTAAAAATAATGACAGCAGCTATCTTGTCAGAGGAAACTCCCTTGTAAAATATATCGGTTTTTATCCGAAAAAATATTACGAAAATGAGGTCATGCTCGATTTTAACGGCAGGAAGATGCCGCTCCCGTCCGATTATGACCTGATACTTACCGGAATGTACGGCAGGTATATGCTCCCGCCGGACGATCGGGAAAAATATGTTCAGCATGCAGATGAAAGCTACATTAATTCAAATAAAGGACAGTGAATTTCATGAAGGATAATATCACAATAATCATCAGCTGCGCCGGTACAGGAAGCAGATTGGGTCAGGACAAGCCTAAGGCTCTGCTTGACATTCTTGGAAAGCCTCTGATAATTCGTCAGCTTGAAGAGCTTGAGCTTTACTCAGATATCCGCGTAGTGGTGGGATATCATGCGGAGGATGTCATAAGGACCGTGAACAGCTTCAGGACCGACGTTAAATTCTATTATAACAACGACTACCTGACAACAGGCACCGCTGCCAGCTTTTCGGCGGCGCTTCCCGATGCAAAGGAATACGCGGCAGCACTCGACGGAGATCTTCTCGTAGCTCCCGATGATATGAAAAGATTTCTTCAATACGACGGCGAATGTGTGGGAGGCTGCACGCCTACTACCGATGAACCTGTTCTGATGACCCTCAACAGCGCTCACGAGGTGACGGAGTTCTCCCGCAAACACGGCACCCTTGAATGGACAGGCCTTGCTAAGCTCAGGTCCGACAGGCTGACACCCGGAAAGGGTCATGTTTATCAGATGATCGAACCGCTTATGCCGATACACGTCATGAAAATTGACACAAAGGAAATAGATACAAGCAGCGATTATGATTCGGCAATGCTGTGGGCATCCAAGATCTACGCTCAGACAAAGTGAGGTATTATAATGAGAGAAAAAAATTCACCCGAGACCATAGACTATAAGGAAACCAAACGCTTTTTCAACAGCCGCGCCGAAAAGTTCAATTCGGAAAATCCATATTCGGTGACCATGTATCAGGACAATAATCTTCCCCTTGTAAGACAGCGCAATCAATATGAAACTCAGAAGCTTATCCCCATGCTTAAGCTTGACCGAAACAGCAGGATACTTGATATCGCCTGCGGCATAGGCAGATGGGCTGACGCGATCAATGTCGATATCGCCGAGTACTGCGGCATTGATTTTTCGGAAAAGCTCATCTCAATTGCCAACGAACGCTGCTCAAGACCTGAAATGTCGTTCATTGCAGGCTCGATCACAGAACTGGACAGTATTTTAAAGATCAACGGAAAGGATAAATTCAACCGTATACTTATGATCGGCATACTTGTGTATCTCAATGACGACGATGTCATCAGCCTGCTTGAACAGACCTGTGAGCACTGCGGCGATTCGTCGGTGATATGTATACGCGAACCTATCGGACTCGGTGACAGACTGACTCTGAAGGACTTCTATTCCGAAGAGCTGCACGATCAGTACAATGCTATCTACAGGACCGATAATGAGATCAAAAATATCCTGAACAAGACCCTGATAAGCAGAGGCTTTTCCATAACACAGGAAGGCTTTCTGTTCGAAGAATCACAGCTCAACAACCGCAAGGAAACTGCACAGTATTATTATATTCTGGAAAGATGAGCGGCTTTTTCATTTTTCTGTTAAAAAATCTTCTCGTCAGATACGGAGATAAAT
>JBJFHQ010000162.1:0-13374 GCA_051893755.1 Oscillospiraceae bacterium | reverse complement strand
TTTTTCGCTTCCGCAATGGGTATCCTTATGATGAGACAGACCGTAAAAACCATTCCCTACGAGCTGGAGGAAGCTGCAAAGATAGACGGCTGCGGAATGATGCGTATCATCACAACCATTTATGTGCCGCTGTTAAAGCCCGTATATATCGCATTCGGACTTGTTTCCGCTTCATATCAGTGGAACAACTTCCTGTGGCCGCTGGTAATGATTAATTCGGAGAAAAACCGACCTCTAACCCTCGGACTTGCAATATTTGCAATGGCAGCGGAAACAGGCGCAAACTGGAGCGCAACCTGTGCGGCGACTCTTGTAGTCGTACTTCCTCTGCTTGTGATATTTGTTATCTTCCAGAAGCAGTTTATGCAGAGCTTTGCGACCTCGGGAATAAAATAAGGAGTACGGCTATGTATTATATCAGCACATATCCTCTCGGCGGAAAAAAACTAATCGAATTTATCGGAGAACTGCGGTCAAGCAATATAAACGATATAGGATTAGAACTTTTTTATAATAACATTCCGTTTTATGAGGAGAAATATTACAAGAAATTTCTGCAAGATGTAAGGCTTGGTATGCATTGCCCAATGGAGGGCTGCTGTCTGCTTGCTCCCGAAGGCTCACTTGATTTTGAATATACTATTGACAAGCATAAAGCTTGCTTTGAGCTGGCACAAGATCTGGGGGCAGAATATGTGGTTATCCATACAAACAGTCTTGCCTCCCGAACCCCGGAAGAAATCGCCGTACAAAAAGCCCTGCTGCCCGAGCGAATGGCAATGACCTCAGATATAGCTAAGGGATACGGTCTGCGCATTGCTGTCGAAAATGTTGGCTTCGGATATAACAGCAGTCTTGTTGCAGATATGTCCGATTTTATTTCTCTGGCGGATAACAGGTCGCTTGAATTTCTTGTGGATACGGGACACGCCCACGCCAACGGCTGGGATATCCCTGCGCTTATTGATACGCTTGGAGATAGGATAGCAGGCTTTCATTTTCACGATAATGACGGAACCATCGACAGTCATCTTCCGATAGGAAACGGAACAACGGACTGGGACAGCGTCTTTGCTGCAATAAAACGCTCCGCAGCTTCCGCCGACAGAACTGTCGAATATGCTGCGCCATATGCAAAAAAAATCCTGACAGGCGTGCAGCATTTGAAAAGCAGACTTGATAGTAATAGCGAGGGAAAATATGAATAAGATAAATGCAGAAAGTATTATTTTCGACCTTGACGGAACTCTCTGGGACAGTGCAGATAATGTTGCAAAGTCCTGGAATATTGCCCTAAAAAAACTTGGTATTCCGTCCCTTGACGGGATAAATATTTCCGGCGATGAGCTTCGCAGCACTATGGGAATGACAATGGATGAACTTGCACAGCACTTTTTTCCTATGCTCTCCGAGGGCAGACAGCTAAAAGTCCTTGACAAATGTATGAAATATGAAAACGAATATGTTGCCGAACACGGGGGAAATATCTATAGCGGTGAGGAAGAAACACTGAGGCTTCTTGCTCAGAATCACAGGCTGTTTATTGTGAGCAACTGTCAATGCGGATATATTGAAGCGTTTCTGAAATTCAGCGGTTTTGGAAAATATTTCTCTGGACATCTGTGCTGGGGCAACACCGGATCGCAGAAAAGTATGACTATACGGCTTCTGATGAAGAAACACGGCTGCAAAAGAGCGGTTTACGCAGGGGATACCGACGGTGACTGTATGGCAGCGTTAAAGGCTGATATACCTTTTGTTCACGCCGCATACGGTTTTGGTGAAATATCATGCAGGGAGAAGGTTATGGCGTCTGCGGATTCTTTCTCAAGATATCTTGATTTTTTCGGCTGAAACAGCGGCAAAAGCCTTTGCAGATGTGTGCAAAGGCTTTTTGTGAATAAAATGCTCGATATCTTTTTATTTTACCTTGTTTTTACGCAAAACAGGTAGAAATAAGAGTAAATATTATTTATAATTTATTATGGAGCAGATTAGTTTATTGTTGGCGGAGGTCCTGTGAATGAAATTGTATCGAAAAGAAATGCCATTAACATATAGTGTTTGGTTCAAAGTGATCCTCGTGTGTCTGATGTTTATTCCCGTTATCACTGAAACAGGGTATGAACCGCAGAATACGATAAATGTAATTGCGGAAGTATTGATGCATCCGTATATAAATAATATAGGTGTTTTTTTGCCGATTGCAAAAGTTATTCTGACTGCTGTTGCACTCTCTCCGATTTTCATTAATCCAAAAGCTGCAGGTCGGCTGATTTTTTCTTATTATTCGGCATTACTGCTTGTGATAGGTTTATTTCAAAATATGGCAGAAACAAATTATGGTTTTACATTTATTCCCGGAAATCTTATAGTACAATATACTATAATGGCATTCTGCATTTGGGATTGTATCAAGGTGAAAAGCCTGTTTGACAAACAAACTTTAGACTGCAAAAAGCTGTGGGTAGTTCCTCTGATGCTGCTTGCACTTCTAATGCCCTATTCTCTCAAAAACGGAACAGTGATACCTGCAATAAATACCGTTTTAACAAATGAAGCCGGAGTGACATATTGCATGATAACACCGGTAATTGTTGGACTGCTAATCTTGTTCCATAAGTCGGTGTATAAGCCGACAATGCATATTGTATCATTTCTTGGATTTGGTTTCGGTATATTGAATATGATGACCTGGTTCGGATTCCGCCTGACGGATTGGTGGATGGGCATTCTTCATCTGCCGCTTTTGATATTAAGCCGGTATGGCTTGCATCTATCGAAAGAAAAAGCATATCAGGAAAACCTTGCATAATTATATATCATTATTTGAATTATTCAGATATGATAGTAATTTTCTCCTTTGTATGATATGCTGTCACAGATTTAAAATGATTTTTTTTGCAAAGAGCGATACACTCGTTAATACCCTGATGAACGGGATAGCGGATAAATTCTCCGTGTCCCGTTTTTATTATTTCTTCACTGAAGCTTCCTTTTTCAATTGTGCCGGTCAGAACAGCATATCCGCCCTTTGAGATAAGGCGCTCTGCAACCTCTGCCGATGGGGGATCATTAAGCTGAGGGGAACTGATAAAGAATATAACCTTATCTGCTTGTGAAACAGAAGAAATTTTTGGCATATCTGAACGGGATTTTTTCCAAAATGGATTTTTATCGGATATTTGCTTTATAAAATGCTCATCACCGTAATAATCCACATTGATACCGCTTGCCGCTAAAAGTGTTATGATCTCCTCACCTCTGCCGTATTTTGGCACGGGAAGAATAAGGATAGGATATTCTGAAATCAGCTGAGTTACCCTTTCAGTCAATGCTTTGCAATATCCGGCATAGTTTGTGGTATTGTGCCCGTAAGCACAGTCAATAACTGCCATATCGGCATATATACCCCTTATCTTATCACAGCGGTAAACCAATGTATTTTCGGTATAATCTCCCGTAAAAAGAATTGAACTGCCATTTTGTTCAAAGCGATACCATACGCTGCCTGTGCAATGTCCGCTTCTTCCCCAGCGTATATTAAGTCCGTTTATCTCACCATTTCCGCAGGGAACAGCTTTTTCAAGTCTGACAGACTTTTGGGGAGTATATTTCATCTGTTTAAAAGTCGGTGCCGAAGCAATGACGGTACCGTCAAAGCCATTGGAATAAAGCCATCTCAGCCCTCCGCAATGGTCGGCGTGAGAATGGGTGAGAAATAGAAATTCAGCCGATTTTATCTGCTCTTTGCTCAGATGCGGATAGGGTTCTTGGTCTCCTGCCATAATGCCGCAGTCAACTAAAAAAGCCGTATCCGGGGAGGTGACCATAAAGCAGCTTCTGCCGTGTTCTCCCACTCCGCCTGCAATGTAAAGTTCCATATTATCTGCCTTTCTGCCTGTCAATGACCGTATTTAAAATCAGGAGCGCAGTGGTTGTAAACAGCACGCAAAGCACAGCCATTGCCATTCCGACGGAAACGCTGCCCTGTTCAAATTCTCTCACGATATATGTTGATACTACAAGAGTATTTGGCGGTGCTATCAGACTTGCCGTAACAAGCTCTCTGAATGCAATTATAAACGTCATCATCCAGCCTGTCAATACCCCTTTGGATATAAGCGGCAGAGTTATCCTGCGGAAAATATAAAAGGGGCTGCCGCCGAAAACCTGTCCCGCACAAATAAGGCTGTCACTTATCTGCGTAAAGGATGAAGACACATATTGTATTGTGTACGGCAGAAACAGCACCACATATGCAAGTATCATAATACCAAAGGTGTTGTAGAGCGGTATAATGTTATATATCCTGTTCCAGAAAAGCATTATCCCGATAACAAGGACAATACCCGGCAGCATTTCGGGCAGTATACCCATAGCTTCAACAGCTTTCTTTAGCCTTGACTTCGAGTTTCTTACCGCAATTACCAATAATGTTCCGAGTATTGCACATATGGTTGCAGCGGTTATGGCAAGAATAAAGCTGTTGAGTATAGCCTGTATGCCTTTCTTATTTTCGGTGAAAAGCTCGATATAATGCACAAATGTAAAATTGCCTGCTTTAAATCCTACTCCTCTGAGGTTTATCAGCGATGTGGAAATTACGGAAAAATAGGGTATGCCTATGGATATGATAATGACCGCAATAATGTATATCCACCCGATAATTTTTGCGGGAAGTGATAGTTTTACCGTGTTAAGACGTCCTCCCTTGCCGCCTACAAGAGCATAGCTTTTTCGTGCTGTTATATAATTCTGCAGCAGCCACATTCCAAGGCATATTCCCACCAATACAGACGCAAGTACGGCTGATTTTCCGAATTCGATAGGCGCTACTGTTGCATAGCGGTGGATTTCCGTGGTGAAAACATTAAAACCGATACGCTTGCCAAGAGTAGCGGGAGTGCCGTATTCTGCAATAGTTTTTACGAATACAAGAAGCGCACCGATAGCATAATTTCCGCTAAGTAACGGCAGAAATATTTTTCTCAGCCGCCTGCCGAAGCCTGCGCCGAATACAGCTCCTGCTTCTTCAAGGCTTGAGGGGATATTGAGCATTGCATTTTTTAATATGGTGAGCATAAAAGGGAAAACGTGCAGGCTCATTACAAGCGCAAGTCCGCCGAAGCTGAAAAATATTTTTTCACAGCCTGCCGTAAAAGGCAATAGCTGCTGAAGCAGACCTCTTTTCTGCATAAAAAGTATCCAGCCCATTGAAGCGATATACGGCGGAGTCATAAAGGGTATCATAAAGATAATATCAAAAAATCTGTATCTTGCAAAGTCTGTTCTTGCAAAAAGATACGCAAGGGGCGCTGCGATCACTGTTGAGAGTAAGGTTACAGCCCCGCCCAGCATAACTGAATTAAGTATCATCTCTGCATTCTTGTCTTCCGTCAATGTCTGCCACGCCGAACCAAAATCAAGGCGGCCATCAGTTATGACCGCCTTGACGAAAATGGTTATTAACGGACAGAGTATCAGGAAAAACAGAATTACCGCAAGGAGGATAAGCGGGAATCGTTTTTTTGTATCTGTCATTTTATTTCCTCTTTACTTTGTGCAAAGCTCGTTTATTTTCGCTGCCGTATCGCCCGAAATTCCCATCATAGCGTTCCAGTCACATTCGATCTGAGGAATGTCGGCAAGATTTGTTCTGTTATCACAGGTGATGTCGCTTCTTCCCGGGAGCAGATAAGCGCCTGCAACAAGCTGCTGTGCTTCATTGGAGAAAAGATAATCCACAAATGCCTTTGCATTATCGGGATCGGGAGCGGTGTTCATTATCATTGCAGGACGTGGATTCACAACAGTTCCGCCTGCGGGATAATAGATGTTGAGCGGCTCACCCTTAGCCATGGAGGAATATGCATTATAATCAACGCCTGCAACAAGTATGCCTACTTCTCCTGTCGTTACCGCTTCAAGAGCAGCCTTGTTTGCACCCGGAACTATCATGCCGTTTGCAGCCATTCCTTCAAATGCGTCCCAGCCGTATTTATTTACAAAGCCTGCGGCAAAATCCTTGCAGGAGCCCGATTTCTCCGGGTCGGGAATTGCAAGCATATCCTTGTATTCTTCATTGGCAAGCTCTGCCCAGTCTGCGGAAAGTTCGGGAAGAAGAGTGGTGTTATAAATAACACCCACAGCAGAAGCACTGTAACCGAAAAGCATAGAATCGTCATCTATCCAGCCATCTATGACCTTATCGGAATTTGCGGGTGTATAGGACATTATCTTGCCGTCATTTTTCATTGAAAGGCCGTCAGACCATGACGCAAGGATAACAACATCGGCAACGGGGTTTGCTTCTTCCGCTTCAAGTCTTGCAAGTATTTCTCCTGTCGTTCCCTGGAAAACCTCCACTTCAATGCCTGTGGACGCTGTAAATCCCTCCGCAATTTTATCTGCAAGACCTGCGGGAGAAGGCATATATACTGTGACCTTGCCCGAAAGTGCGGTATTTTCGGCTGCATCGGCTTCGGTTATTTCTTCCGATGCAGTCGTTTCCGATTTAGTTTCGGACTTTGCTTCTGCGGTTGTCTGTGCAGCAGTTGTATTCGATGTTTCGTCGGGCTGTTCTGCCTGATTTGAACAGCCTGCCGCTGCCATACACATTGATGCAGCAAGAACAGCTGCTATGATTTTTCTGATCTTCATAATTTTTCTCCTTACAATGTAATGATATTGCTTTTGTTTATGTAAATGGGAAGTGTGTTTCCCACAGACATTCTTTTGTTTGAAAGATAACTCCAGCTTTCGCCGCAGTGGTCGAGCATAATCTGATATGAGCTGCCCAGAAACTGAACGGACTTTACGATCGTATCAAATTTTACGGCATTTTCCATAGGGACATCACTTGCCGATTCGGGACGGAACATACTGCTTTTGTCTATCCAGTTGGAAGAACCCACAAACCTTGCGGCAAATTCTGTAACAGGTGAGGAATACACTTTCTCGGGAACATCATATTGTTCAATAACACCCTCAGACATAACAGCTATCATATCGCTCATGCTCATGGCTTCCGTCTGATCATGAGTAACAAACACAGCCGTTATTCCGAGACGAGTTACAAGTTCCCTAAGCTCTGTTCTCATCTGCTCCCTCAGAAGTGCGTCAAGTGCAGATAGAGGCTCATCGAACAGAATACACTGCGGCTCAATTACGATCGCTCTTGCAAAAGCAACACGCTGCTGCTGTCCGCCCGAAAGCTGATTTGGAAAACGCTTTGCATACTCATCCAGCTTTACAGCACGCAGCGCAGTCATAACTTTTTCATCAAGCTTCGATGTTTTTCCGGCAGTTCTGAGTCCAAACGCAACATTTTCATAAACGCTCATATGAGGCCAAAGGGCAAAATCCTGAAAAACAAAACCAAGTCCACGCTTTTCGGGAGAAATATTAACTCCCTTTTCCGATGAAAAAATAAGCCTGTCATCAAAATATATCTCGCCGCTGTCGGGAGTTTCGAGTCCCGATATCATTCGCATCAGCGTTGTCTTTCCGCAGCCCGATGGACCCAGCAGGGTAGTAAAGCTTCCGTCGTTTATTGTAAGCTCAAGCGGTTTGATGACCGTTTTATTGCCGAATGATTTTGTAATGCCTGTAAGTCTGATTTCCACTTTAACACTTCCTTATTTGAAAATTATATTATTTCAATGTAAAATCCACTATCGGATTAATGAATTATTTCGGTAAAATATCAAAATCCTTTTTATCGAAGCAGATAAAAATATTCCTCACCGTTAATGGTAATTACCGCCCCGCAGATTTGCTCCGATCTGGGGTAATCAGAGGAAACATTTACACAAAAATCTCCCAGATCTGCATAGTAGTCATCTTCGGTACAGTCAGTGTGGCATTGGAGAATACGGCAAAGCTTATATCTGAAGCACTGTATATCTCCATTCTTCGCCGCTTTCAGGGCAAGTCTGTTAACTTTGCTCCTGTTGCAAAGTATATAATGAGCAACAGAGGCAAGGCAAAGCTTAACAGATACAACCAGATAGGATACCTCAGACCTTTTTCCATAATAGTGTGGCATACATAGATAAGAGCAGCTATATAAGGTTATCAGCAGCACAAGGACGCATATGATAATGAACAAAAAAGAGACATATCCTTTCCGCTTTGAAGTGAAGCTGCGACAGTATAAAGGATAAACGCAAACGCTACGACCATAGCTAATATATTTGTAATTCGGCTGCGGGTGGTGTATTTTTTCAGAGCTGCTCGCAGTTCCTGAGTATATTCCCAAGGTTTGCCCTCAAAAATATATCGTCTTAGTTCGGGATGTACGGGTTCTCCGCTGCACTGATAAAGGTCGGGTAATCGTGAAGCATCGGAATTGTCCCACAGATCTTCATTAAGGCGCATATAAATATCTCCTTTAAAAGATGATTATATACTTTCATATGTTTCCCTCTTTCGTTTTTGGTCGATATTCAGTTCTCTCTTACATAAACAGTATCATCAAAAACACTCAGCCATATCATTTTATTGTCTTCGAATCTAATGGATGCTAAATATTCCATGTTACCGTCAAAATAAATCATAAGGAGATTTTTATCAATTGAGTAGCTTCCGTCTTTGGTATATGTGATATCAGAAGAATTGATCGATGCAGTCATTGTTTCGCTGCAGGTCATATCATCATTAAAGGTGAGAACGGAAACATATGACGATCCATCATATCTCCATGTCCCGATTATCTGTTTTTCGTTCTCGCTTTTGCCGCAGGCAGTCATAGTTATCATAAATATAAGCATTCCGAAAAGTAAACATATATTTTTTTCATATTACTCCCAAATCCTATCTTTTTTATTTCTGATGAAACTGTATATATAATAAAATTATAGTATATCTTTGTAAAATCTGCTATCAAACTTATGTAAAATCAATAAAAAGTTTATCTATTCTTTCCGAGAATTTTACAAACAAACGATAGCACTTTTTACACGAGAACCTTACAATTATAATAAATATATCTGTAAGGAGCAACCCCGATGAAGAAAACTTATGTGATCGATACCAACGTGCTTATCCAGTCGCCTTATGCAATCGAATGCTTTGAGGACAACGATCTTATTATACCTCTCGTTGTAGTTGAGGAGCTTGACGGACTGAAAAAAGCCGAGGGAGAAAAAGGGGCAAACGCCAGAGCCGCCGTAAGACTCCTTGAAAATCACAGGCAGTCGGGAGATCTGCTGGAGGGAGTAGAACTGCCCGGCGGAGGGATTTTACGAATTGAAAAGAATTTTGCAAATGTTTCTCTTCCCGAGGATCTGCCCGAGGATAAGGCTGATAACCGTATCTTAAAGGTCTGCAAAGGTCTTTCGGAAAGCCTTGGCGATGATAAGCGCATCATTCTTGTTACAAAGGATCTTGTGCTGAGACTGAAAGCCCAGATACTCGGAATAAAAGCCGAGGATTTTACCACCGAGCAGATTACCGAAACAGACGCAGGCTATACGGGACGGTGCGAGGCGTACATACCCGATGAGCTTATCAAGGATTTCAAGAAAAACGGAATTGTCTCCGCACGACTTTATCGGACGGATACGGACGGAGAACGCAAAGATATCCGATTTACCGAAAATGAATTTGTTATTCTCAGGTCCGATCAGTCTGCAAAAAAGACTCTTCTGGGCAGGATATCGGGAGATAAAGTCCTGCCGCTGAAATATAAAAAGGCATCTCCCTATGGGGTCACTCCGAGAAATGTCGGTCAGTATTTTATGCAGGAAGCCCTTATGACAGGTGCGGATAAAGCACCGCTTGTTATCATCAAGGGCATGGCGGGTACGGCAAAAACCTTTTATTCCCTTGCCGCAGGGCTTGAAAAGACCTTTAACGGTTCTGATAATGAATACCGCAGAATAATCATCTGCCGTCCGAATGCACAGTTTGACGATGATATAGGCTTTCTTCCGGGAAGTGAGCAGGAAAAGATCGCTCCTATGATGCGTCCTATAATAGATAATCTTGAGCAGATACTCGATTCGGAAGATAATGACAGTGAAACAGTTCTTAATGATAAAATAACCGAGCTTTTCGAGCGTGGCATCATTCAGACGGAAGCAATGAATTTTATTAGAGGACGTTCCATTACAAAAACCTATCTCATAATTGACGAAGCGCAGAATATGACCCCAAATCAGGTCAAGGGAATTATCACAAGAGCGGGCAAAGGAACAAAGATTGTTCTTCTGGGCGACCCGAAGCAGATAGACAAGCCTTTTCTCGATGAAAGAACAAATGGTCTGAGCTATGCGGCGAAATATATGAAAGGCAGTCCCTTCTGCTGGCAGATAACTTTATCCGCCGATGAATGTGAACGTTCCGAGTTGGCACTTGATGCCGTAAAAAGACTGAATATGTGAATTTTGAAAGAAGTGGAGAAAAGATATGAGAAATACCGATACAGCTTTTTTCAGAGAAATTGATGAACGTGAAGAAGATTTGTTTGCAAAGAGCGGGAATATTCAGTATCATGACGGGGAAATAACACAAAAATATGATTATTTGTCCTACACAGACAGTACGTTTGAATACAGCGATGGATTTTATCGTATACTACGAAAGGCAGTTAAAAAAGTTGACAATCCGCCTATATTATTCATCATACTATTTTATGTGTGCTCAGCAGCATTTTTTTTAGTAGCGTTATGCACAAGTGACCTGAGTGGGGAAGGATTCGGTTTTGTATTATTTTCGATTCTTATCTTCGCCATTGCCACTGCTTTATTAGTAATTAGGATCGTCAAAAAGAATCGTGTTTTAAAATGTATCAAGCAAAGAGAAAACATTTATGCGGTATCTCTGCCGATCGATGGGACACGTTCATTTTATGATAATGACGGTGATTCAAGTGGAATGTACTATTACATCTATTCGGAACCGAACCTTATAAGTGTTCCCAAAAAAATATTTGATGCCGCCGCTCCGAATAAAAATCTGATAGGAGCGGTCATTGACACGAGAAATGAAAAAATCTTTTATGCGCTGTATGTGATTTAAATTTATGGAGAGAAGATATGGGATATTACAATACGGAATTTTATAGGATTCTTAGTGAAGAGGAAGAAACGGACTTTCATAAAAACGGTAATATTCAGCCGCACAATGATATTGTCTGTCCGAATTTTGAGTATCTGACCAACCTTTCGGATAATTTCGCAATTTGTGACGACTATTTTTACAGTCAGCTGTACAGTGCAGTCAAGAAAAACGAACTCAGCCGATCTCCAATTCCTTCTTTGATCTTCATGCTGATGTTTGCAATGTTGTTTTCTGTAATTTGTTTATGTTTCGGCTTAAGGTTAAATGTAATATGGCTGCTGTTTGGTGGAATCATTCCCATTATTATACTGATTTATTCCTGTTACGCTTTGATAAGGGAAATTGCAAAGATCAGCCAGGCTTCAAAATGTGTAAAGCAAAGGAAAAATATTTATGCTGTTTCTCTGAAAATTGACGGAATGCGAACATATACCGACACCTCCGGCGATACTCGGGTGGAGCATTATTTCATTTACTCGGAACCAATGATAATACGTGTGCCGAAAAAAATATACTCTGCTGCCGTCCCGAATAAAAGGCTGACAGGGGCAGTGATCGACACGGGAAAAGAAAAGCTTTTTTATGCGCTGTACATAGATTAACGTTCGGTTTACGGAGAAAAGAAATGCTGTTCAGAAAAACACTTCAAAAATCAAAAGGCAGAAAGCTGTCACGCAGCGAAAGAGATATGTATATAAGCAGAGGCGCCGTTCAGTCAGACGGCAGAACGCTTTGCCCTGCCCTTGATGAACTTATAAAAACAAAAACGCCTATTACTTGTGATGATAGGTTTTACGAGCGTCTTGAGCGGACAGTCAAAGAAAAAAGCAAAAGTAAAAATCCGCTGTTTAATATTTTTATTTTGACGGCAATGTTTATGGTGCTGACGTCAATACAAGGTTCTCTTGTACACTCAGAAGGAAAATCGCCGCTGTTCATTGCCGACCTGAGAATAATGTGCATTGCTGCCGCAGTCCTGATATTTGTGACGTGGTTCAGGAAAAAGAATGGTGCAAGGGTGAGCGATGTGCGCCGCTGTATTGAGTGTCGTGAGGGCACAACGGCGTTTTCATTTTACATGAGCGAGCTGTTTTGGTATGATGATTCCGACAGCGAAAGCGTTTCATATAACGCATATCTTTTTGCGGAAAATATACTTTTCTATGTTTCATATGATATATTTAACAATACCAGTCCCGGAGATTATTTTACGGCTGTTGTTGTGGACACGGGTTTTGAAAAGGTGTTTTACATTTTGAATATCGGGAGATAAAATATGGAGCTTTCCTTTATCAAAGACAATTTACCGTTACTGTTACTCGTATTGATGATTGCGTTATCGTTATTTTCAATCGTCGGAGGTGCTGTCATAGAAATAAAACAGCGGCATTTCTATGGACGGCGCACCAAAAAATATCTTTCGGAGGAATATGAAAGTATCCTTCACAATAAATATCACGGCTGGAAAATCTCACTCGAAAAAAAGAATATAAGAAAAAAGGAACTCAGAAAACTATGTGCAGCATGTCAGCAGGATCTCAGTCAATTGCCAATGTATTCCGCAGGCACTTTGTCAAAGGCTTTTGGGACTTGTTTGGTCAATGTGAGAATATTCGTTGCGGTAAAGCCGAGCTATTATCGGGAAAATGCAAGAAGTGCCGACACATACGAGGAAGTCGAATATTACACATGGCTTATCTTTGATGTAAAGCCGCTTTATCATGACAAATTTGAAATGGCGGGAAGCTTTTATGCGGAAAATTTTCATCCCCTGCCCGGGGCACAAGACATGATCAACTCTTTGGGACAATATATGTCGGACAAGGGAGATAGAAAATATGATATGAACGCAACAGTATGCGGCGGTGTCAAGCTTGATAATGGCGTCAATTTAAGCTATCTCGGTATTCGGAGAGATAAGTGGCAAAATGCCGTAAAATCAGGGCTGCTGAATGTGATCAACCGCCTTTACGCTGCATGGGGATCGCAAATGAGGCTGGATTACCGTAAGGGAAAACTCACCCTTGCAGCTTGGATAAAAATGCCCGACTGCGAAATGTATGAAGGACATAACGATTCTGCTGTCACAAATTCAGAGCATATATCATATGCCGCAGAAACACTCACCGATATTGCGGCGGCTTTGGACAGATAAAATACAACAGCTTTTTATTCGCTGTATGTTATTTCAAAATTTAAAAACATAGGAGGAAGTAAAATGAAAAACAAAGTTTTATTGATCGCTGTTATGATGGTTATGGTATTTGGATGTTTATGTGCGTGTGGTAACTCCGAAAAAGCAGGCAA
>JBJFHQ010000161.1:8968-13379 GCA_051893755.1 Oscillospiraceae bacterium | reverse complement strand
GTCCGTAGTCGAGCCTGTAAGACCTGTCACAGGCGGGAAGCGGTCTCCCGCAACTCCGGTGGCGGAGACCTTCACGCTCTCGACCAGCTTACGGAGATTGGGGTCGTTGCTGTCATTATCCGCAACGGAGTATACTGCCGTAACGGAATATGTATGCTCTGTGCTGTTATCCATGGGATGATCGACGTAGGTAAGGGTATTTCCTGCCTTTCCGTCGGATTCGAGCTTGATTATGGGAGTTTTCTCGTCATCGCGGTAGATAAAGTATCTGTCCGCCGCATCAACGGATATCCATGTAACGGTGATCTGTCCGTCCTGACCCACAGCCTTTACGTCTGTGGGAGCGCTGAGGCTGGCGTAAGCTTCTTTGAACTGGAATGCCGCAGTTGCAGGCATGGGATCGGCAGTACCGTCCGAATAAACGGCCTCAACCTCATACTCAAATTTTGCATAGTAATCAACATCGCCGTTGGGATCATCGGGATCGGGAGTATATATCGCAAAGGGAGCGGTACTGTCAATATAAGTATTTTCCTGTCCAAGTCCCTTGCCGGGATATTTTGCTTCAAGCACGATATCGGCATTTTCTTCCTTAGTGCCGTCAAGTCTTCTTCTGATGATCCTGTAATACTGAGCCTTGTCGTTGACGGTATTCCATGTAAGAAGAGCACCTCTGCCGCTGGGCTTATCGGAGTTGTTCCATGTTACGCGCAGCGTCAGGTTATTTGTCGGAGTAGCCACATCAGTCACAAGAGTGTCCGGGTCTCCCTCAATAGGATAGGGCTTATAGCCGCTTGTATTATATGGGGTAGAGGGAAGATCGGCATAGCTCGTACTGTTTTCATGCTGAGAATGAACGTAGGGAGTGAGCTCCACAATATATTCTGTGTTATTCAGAGGAGAGGCAGGGTTTGAGCCCTTGCTCTCATTGAATGTCTGAACACGTTCAAAGGCATAGCCTGTTTCGTCTGCCGCCATATAGCTGTCATGGAGCAAGTCGCCCTTCTGATCGCCGTTCTTGGTAAAGACCTGCATGTGATATCCGGCAACAGGATTATTCTGATCCATAACATAATCATCGGGAAGCTCTGCGATAACAGAGAACTCTCTGTTTCCGTTTTCGATAGTGAGAACAGGCTTAACGGCAGGCTTAACAGCAGATCTTGCCCTTGCTTCATTACTTGTGAAGAAATGCTCGTGGGTATTATCGGGGCAATTCTGACTTACTGTAAAGGTGTACTCGGTGCCGGGCTCAAAATATCCGCCGATGTATGTGTTTATAGTATAGCTGTACTCACCCTTGCTGTTGGGAGAAGCGGTAACGTTTATGCTGTCAGACCGGGTTTCCTCCTCGTTAAGAGCATACGAGTAATCAATAATGAATTTATCTTCATTTTTTGCATATCCCGTGGGATTAGTGGAGTTTGTGATGACAGGATATGTCCATTTCAAAACTATCTCGTTCTCATTGACCGATTCCGTAGTCAGACGATAGCTGTCAACCGAAACGGGATAATACTCTGCTTTTTTCTTACCTTCCTGTCTGTATGGTTCAGCTTCACCTGTCAAAGCACTGTACTCTTTATATGCGGTAACATTATAGCTGTGACTTCCGCTGCTGAAGTCTTCGGGAAGTACATAAATATACTCATTCGTACTATATCCGCTGACGCGCTGAACAATTTTGTTATCAAAATATACATAGTAGCCGTCAGCCTTCATTCCGTTTTCGCCGTCAACAGGATCCCACTTGAATATGATCTCGTTATTGCAGTTGGAGTTGCGGGTCACGGATATATTATTTACCCATGGAAGCTGATTTGCAACGACTTTTGTCTGAGATATGCGATAATAGAAAAATCCGTCATTGCTCCATTTTCCGGTCCCGCCGGAGGTCAGCAGCCTATACCTGTCAGCATTTGTGAACTGACCGAGAGGATCGTATACCTCAAGCAGATAAACCACATAACCGTCAACGCTTGTTATTTCATCAAGTGTGCTTAAATACTTATCGGTCAGATTTGCATTATCGTTTATAGAGTCAGTTCTGATCTCCGAGTTGTTTTTAAGAAGACTGTATCCGCTTTCGGAAGTATCCGAATCGGTATAAATGTAGTAATCAACATAGCTTCTGTCTGTGCAGTCCCAGTTCACGGTAGGAACAAGTCCGCCGTCACCGCCAAGATTATAGTTTAAGGTCTGTGCTTCCGGAGTATGTACCAGTAACTCCATGTTATCATCTGACCACGCATAATGAGTGCTGAACTCTTTGGAGTTGTTCCATACTCTTGCGCCGACAGAAGTACAGCCGCTGATATCGGACGCGTCCAGTCTGATTATATAGGTATAATCATCCGGCTTAAGGCACAGCGCATCGTCATCAAGAAGCTTCTGAACGTCAAATTCCTTTATTGTTTTAAACCCGCTGTTGATCTTTCCGTAAAGCTTTATGCCCAGGAAATTCGCAGAAGGCGTTGACATTGTGACCTTTATGTACACATAGGGAGCATCCTTGACAGAACCGACGATCTCTACATCGGAAACGTCAGTAGGCGGATTGGGCACCGAACTGCCGGATCTCCATATTACTTTATGATTGCTCTCAAAGCCCTGAGGAAGCTTCTTTTTAATAGTATCCGTCTTATCATTGGAGTTGATGATATAGATTATCGCGTCATCAGAAATATTGGAAAAAGGATCATCGCCGTCTTCTACATATTTGAAGCTGTCCGCATCTGAAAACTGACTGCCGTCAATGATCACCCTTGTAAGCGACCTTGCGCCCGAAAAAGCTTGTGCACCGATATGCTTCACGCCCGTCAGGTCAATGGATGAAATGTACTGAACATCCTGAAAAGCTGTCTCACCGATCTCTGTCCATGCCCCGGCGGGAACATCAAGGGTCTTCTTATAATCATAACCTGTCAGAGTATCCTTAAAGCCCTTCAGAACACTATCCTCTATCCTCAGCTGTGACTCTGTTGCCGTGCTGCTCGCCGCAAAGGAAACGATCTCCAGCCCCTCAGGCACCACCATAACAGCAAAGCAAGCCGCAAGCAGACCCGATACAGCACGTCTGAAAAAGCCCCTCTTCTCCGCGGACACGGGGACGGTCCTTTCATGCTTACGAGCAGACTTATGCTTTTTGTGGGAACGGTTCATACCCAGAAAATGTCCGTCGTCGTCGGAAAGCGCCATATCAACGGCTCTCACCGCCGAACAGAACAGCGCTATGCAAAGCACCGCAAGCATACACAGCGGGTAAAAAATCTTATACTTCCTTCCAAAGCCCTCAACAGCGGCAACCGCTTTTCGCTGAGTATTGAAATCCATTTACGACCAATCCTTTCATTTATGTGCGGCGTTACAGAAACTGCCGGCGTCCAAGCGCATAAGCGCACTATTCATCGTATAATTATTCTTTATTATTATATCATATATTTCTCAAATTGTCCAGTATATTATTACATTTTTGTATATTTTTCCGAAAAAATAGATAAGGCTGTTTTTAAACCGCCGTATTTGCGGCATTTTAAATAAATAATTTTAACCAAATTGTAAGATGTGTACAATATATGAAAAAAGATGTTGACAAAAGTTTCCGAACGTGGTATTATATATATGTGTATTATTGTTTTTACTTTTACTTTTTATTTTAAACGGAAATATTGTGCATAAAATTTTTAAGACCATTTATTTTCTTGTACATATTTGCCATATATTATGGAGGATTTCATATGTCTGATAAAAAAATAATTGATATGGACGATTTAGTACTTGACAATGTCTCGATCGACGATCTGGTGTCGCTCCCCAATGTGCCCGACGCTGCCAACGACTGGAAACACAAGGGCGATGCCAACACTGCCCCCTCGGTCAACAGCGTTGACGAGCTGGACGTTTCCTCGGTGGACTTTTCCGTGCTGGACCCCGAAAGAGAGGACGCTCGGGATCCCTACGGAAACGGCGCTCCCTATGTGGGCAACAGATTTGAACGTGCTGCCGAGCAGCCTGCCCCCGCTCCCGAAAAGCCAAGCTATGCTATGCCCGCAGGCGGCATCAATGTTGAGAAGATCACTCCTCCCACAGGCGGGATCAGCGTGGAGAAATTCACTCCTCCCACAGGTGGCATAAATGTCGAAAAGATCACCCCCGCTGCAGGCGGCATCAGTGTTGAAAAGACTTCAGCTCCTTCCGGCGGAATAAATGTGGATAAAATATCCTCCGATATACCCGGACTTGATTTTGAGCTTCCTAAGCTGAAAAAGGTATCCTCCGATATTGATGCGGAGCTTCCTCCCATCAAGCCGGTCTCCGTGCCCTCCGCAGCAGATCAGGGGCTGCCTCCCTTAAAGTCTGTTTCCGTTCCGAACGCAGAGAATACGGAGCTTCCTCCGTTAAAGTCGGTTTC
>JBJFHQ010000161.1:0-8868 GCA_051893755.1 Oscillospiraceae bacterium | reverse complement strand
CTGTTTCCGTTCCGAACGCAGAGAATACGGAGCTTCCTCCGTTAAAGTCGGTTTCCGTACCTATGGCGGACGATTCGGGACTTCCTCCCTTAAAGCCTGTTTCCACACCAAATGCGGACGATTCGGGACTTCCTCCCTTAAAGCCTGTTTCCACACCTAAGGCAGACGATTCGGGACTTCCTCCCTTAAAGCCTGTTTCCACACCTAAGGCAGACGATTCGGGACTTCCTCCCTTGAAGCCTGTTTCTGTGGGCAAAAAATCCGAAGAGCCTGCAGCCGAGGAAAAGGCTGCTGCTGTCACAGAGCCCGATCCCGAGTTTGATCGTCCTCAGAGAGCACGCGGAGAAGAGCCTCTTCCTGCGGATATGAGCGATGTCGTAGCTCCCAAGCTGGACGATATGATGGAGTTCAAAACCGAAAAGGCAGACTTCGAACAGCCCGAAAACAGCATAAAGGGTATGGCAAATCCCTTTGAAAATACAAATATGTCTGCCGCAAGACGCAAAAAGCTGGAGCAGGGCTTCGATGAGCCTGTTGTTATGAAACGAATAGATCCCACCACCTACATGGAGATCGAGCAGAACGAGCGCTTGGAGCGCATCGGCAAGGGCAGATCAAACGTTATGGCTATCGCTGTCATTTACGGAATTTTCTCCTTGTGCGCTTTCTTAGGCGATATTTCAGTCAACGGAGCGATCGGTCTCGCTATTGATATCCTGTTCTGCGTTTACCTCTTCAAGGGTTCAAGAAAGGTCCGCATGTGGTATATCGTGTGGGGAATTTTAGACGGCATATTCGGAGTACTGGGAATTTCAGTTCTGATAACCGCAGCAAAAGCCCTTGGTGTGACCTTAGAGATCATGGAATGGGTAAATATAATCTCCTCACTTGTTCAGATACTGTTTTTCGTGGTTTCTGCTATCATTCTTCTTGTCAACAAGAATATCCGCGAGTACTTTGAATCTCTCAGGACAAATTAAATATAATCCTGCCGCTATCCGCCGAAAGCCTCTGTTTTCGGCGGATTTTTTGAGCAAAACAAATCCGCTCACCATGCATAACACTCTGCATGGTGAGCGGATATTTTTTCAGATAAAACCGACTGAGAACACTGATTAGCTGTTCATCTTTCTCTTGTAATCTTCCTTAAGCTGCTGGAGACGCTCGCTGTCCTGCTTGCGTCTTGCCTTTGCGTCCTCCTGTATCTGCTTGGTCTCCTCGATGCCGTTGACAATGGTCTGCCATGTCTTTTCGAGAGTGTCCACAGAAATGGAGTTGCTGTTTGCCATCTGTGCGATAGCCTTCGACTGATTAACTGTATTTTCAGCATTCTTTATCATCAGCTTATTTGTGGTATCGTCGAGAGCCTTCATGCCGTCGGCGATAACTCTCTGTCTTTTCAGCATAACAGCCTGTGCAAGGCTCTGCTTGAATATGGGCAGAGTGATGATGAACGCAGAATCTATCTTTCTGACAAGGTTTACGTTGGAATATTCCATGGTCTTGAGCATAGGGACGGTCTGCATTGCAACGTTCTCTGCTATCTTAAGGTCCATAACGCGCTGCTCGAGGATAGAACGGGTATTCTCCAGTGTCTGGAGGTCCATTGCAGCTGTGCCCGAATCGGGATTAGCCTCAACCTTTTTGCGGTATTCCTCGATATAGCCGTCCAGCTCCACACATGCCTGCTCGCCTGCCATGATGTATTTGAGCAGCTTCTTGTAATACTCGATATTTGCGTTATACATGGATTCCAGCTTGACGTTGGACTGCTGTATCTCCGACTCGTACTGCTTGAGCTGAACATAGATCTTATCCACGTCGTTGCCCATAGTGGTGTACTTGTCAAGTATCTTATCTATCTGCTTTTTCAGGTTGGAGAAGAAGCCCTTCTTCTCTTCCTTTTCAAGCTCGGTGGCGTCGAACTTCTCCATGATATTGGCAAGAGCCGTAAGGAGTGCGCCTGTATCGTTGATCTGTTCCATATTCATGGAGTTAAGCACCTGATCGGATGCCTTGGAGATATCGTCCGCAGCTTCGCTTCCGAACTTTACGATAGAATTTGTATCGTTTATATTGATGGTGGCAACAAGCTTGTTGATCTCGTCATTCTTGACAAGCTCATTTTTCAGGTTATTGGAGGTCTCCACCATGGAAAAATTCTGCGGCTCAGCTACCTTGATGTTTCTCTGAGCAGGCTCCTGCTCGACTACTTTGGTCTCCACGATATTGGCAGAAGGTTCTGCCTGAAGCTGATCTGACGGTGTGAAATTAAGTGCCATAGTTATTTACGCCCTTTCTTAAATAGATTTGAAAATAATCCGCCCTTTGATTTTGGCTGCGGCATTTTGTCCGGTATCTTGAACTGGGGTACGCGCACGTTATATTTGAAGTCGTTCATCTGGTGTATCTCGAATGCATCGGAGCTGATATAGGTCTCAATATTTCTGTAGCCCGTGGGAGTATACACTACCACGTCAAAGCCCAGCATACTGAACAGTATGAGCTGCGCACATTCCACCTTGTTAAACGTATCTTCGATAGCGTCTATTATGATAAATTTGGGGATATTCTTCGTAAAATCGTACTTCTGCATGATGCGAAGCACCTTGCGGTCGATATTCATTCCCGCATACAGAAGGTACTGCAGACGTTCCCTGTCATTTTCAACGGTGAAAAATCCGCTGTCGTATGCCTCCTGTATCTTGTGGATAATGAGCCACTGGAGCTCATCGGACAGGAAGGTGTAGGTATTCACATTTGAAGCCTTCAGCTTCTCGGCAAATATGCGGTGTCCGTCGTGATAGGGGTCGTACTGTCTGAAATAGTCGGTCGGCTCCTTATAGCCGGGAGCCTTGACCGTGACAAGCGTATCTGGTGTGAGCTTATCCTCGATGCCCTCCCAGTAAGCCTTGATATCGCCGTCGGCAACGCCGCTTATCTTGGCAAACAGTGTGGGGACCACTGCTCTGTCGCCCTTGACCTTAAATCCCGGACGAAATCTTGCAGGCTGGTTCCAGAGGATATCTATTTCATCGTAGGTAGTTTTCAGAGTGGTCGCTTCCATATCTGAGAACTGAAAATCCCTGAACATGGTATCTCCGCCATATAAAAGCGTGTCAAGCTCCCTTTCGGCGCTGTAAGCCGCAGTTGCGACCTTTGCCTTGACCTCCTTTTCGGGGTATGGCATTATCTCCTTCGAGTTTGGCAGCTCGAATATCTGCATGCGGGAGTTTCTGTTCTCGTCGTTCAGAAGCTGCAGGCAGGACTTGTCGGGGGATATATATATCACGTCCATGCCGCTGCAGGACAGCAGATACAAAAGCGTAAGCTCGGCGCTGCGCAGCTTTCCGTAATAGATGAAAACGGGTATCTCTCTGACCTTGTTTCTGAAATCCGCGGCACCGTATACTCTGTTGAAGCGGCAGCCTAAAATGATGCCTGTATTATAGAGCTTGCTCAAAGGTTCATCGTGGGATGACTCCAGGATATTTTTCATAGCGCTCCTTGCAGCCTCGGTGCGCACAGGGTCGTTATTCACGGATATCCCCGCACATATCCCGCTGATAAGCGCAGTCTTGTTATCACGGTTAATATTCCCGAAGCGTGCCACCTCCGCAGGCGTGGGATTTGAAAACTCCGAGTCCTTGAAAACCAGAGTTTTCGGCGACTTCGCCAGCGTATCGCGCAGATTGTACAACAGGTTATTATATGTATCATCATTATCATAACCTGCAAGAGCACAGTAATACACGGGAATAAGCTCATCGGCGGTAAAATGACCGCCCCTCGATCTGAGCCTGTCGGCGTGGCTTTCGGAGTAATCCCTTATGATTTCCGAAACGTCCGCAGTAATAGTCTGAACGGCTCTGTTTCCCGTTGAAAAGCCTTCAAAATTCATATATAATATCTCCAATTAAGCAGAAAATTATCACACTTATATTATACATTATTTATACAGATATGTCAAGGGATTATTTATCTCGTCGGATTATAAAATGATTAGAAATATTATTGCTCATCATCGCTTTTATATTCAAGGATATCTCCCGGAGTGCAGTCCAGTACACGGCATATGGCGTCAAGGGTGGAAAAACGTATAGCCTTTATCTTGCCTGTTTTCATATTAGAAAGATTAACGTTGGAAATGCCCACCTTCTCCGACAGCTCATTGAGAGACATCTTCCTGTCCGCCATAACACGGTCAAGCCTTAAAATGATCATAAGTCCCTCCTTAAAGCGTCTCGTCCGATTCCTGCTGCAGCTCGCAGCCGTACCTGAAAACGAGGGAAACACAGTACAGGATAAGCCCCGCCATAATACCGAAGCCCATAGGCATTCCCGATATGTAGCTTTCTCCATCCGCTATGGAAGAGCCTATCGCCACAGCCGTTTCCATAAGCTCCTCGAATATGAGAGCCAAGCCCATATTGCGTATCCTTATGCCGTTTATTTCGGTAAATGGGCTTTCGTCCGTTTTCATGCTTTTCAGCAGTCTGTATGCGGAGACGGTGAAAAACACTATCAGAGCAATGGCAGTTATCGGAACAATCACATCAACAAGAACTCCGTCGGATTCGGTCTCATACTCCACGCCGTTAAGCCCGTCAATAAATCCCTTCATAAATGCTGCTCCGAAGCTTCCGTACACAAATACTGCCATGTATATGATAAGCACAACAGAAGCGACTGCGCTCATTCTGCGTATTTTTTCCTTTGATGATATATTCTTTTTCATATTTTTCGCTCCATAAATTTTTATAAGGGATACTCTGCTTCCCGGTTATTTATCAGAGTATCCCTTATATATTGTAACATTTTTTATTGTGAAATGCAAGAATTTCTGTAATAATTCTCCCCGTGCCTTTTGGGGAACACCTTAATCATATAGACCAAAGCACCCATAAAGATAACGCCATTGATGACCAGCCACCATGAGCTGCCGAGGACAAAGCCGTTCACATCTCTGTAGCAGGGCTCGCCGAACAGCGTGATATCCTCAAAGGGGATATAGCACAGAGCATTGTTTATCAGATGAGGGATTATCGAATAGAGGATATTCCCCGTTCTGCAGTATATCCACATGAAAAGCACGCCTGTGAAAAATACGTTGATAAAGCCCTGTATGTTATACATATGTACTGCTCCGAAAACAAGTCCGTTTGCAATGCAGACTATCCACATGGGATATGTGCCCTTTGAAAGCTCGGCGCCGCCGTATCTGAAAATTATCTCCTCAAATATGGGCGCGCAGATGACGCTTGATATCACTCCGAGGATACCCTCAAAGCTTGCATTGTTTGGCTCGATCTCCATAAAATGCGACAGTACCAGTCCGTCAAGAGTGTCGAAAAGCTCGTTGAAGCTCCATTTCAGAAGGAATATCATTATCGGCAGCAGAATATCGAAGTCTTTAAAGCTGACCGTCTGCCAAAAGCGCTTCCCCGTGTTCTTTTTTACCGACGAACATATCACAAGCGCTGACATAAGCTTCGCGAAATCAGTGATGATATAGCCTGCCTGCACGGGGATACTATCCGCGTCATACGCCTCTCCCCTGACACCCTCAACAATTCCCATAACAATATACGGCACAGCCATAAACCCGACAAGAACCACAAATGCCCCTGCAAGCCCCAGTATCGGGGACGCATAGCGTTTTACCTTTTCCTTCATAACAAGTCCTCCAAATAATACTATTTAGTGCACTGTTATGAGTATATCATATCATTTTATGTTTGTCAATATATATTTAACGATAAGCATTAAATATTATATGCTTTAGATAAAATGAAGTCTGCTATTATATCGTAATTATACAAAGTGATATAAGGGACCGTTTCCTTTTCCGAGGTCAAGTCCTGCTGCAATTGCTCTTGTGATGTAAGCCTTGGCATTTTGCACGCTTTCCTCCATGGAAAGTCCCTGCGCCAGCCCGCAGGCTATCGCAGATGATAGCGTACAGCCTGTTCCGTGGGTATTGAAGCTGTTTATACGCTCTGTTTCAAAAAAGGTGAATTTTCCGTTGTAATACAACAGATCGGCAGCCTTTCCCTCGAGATGTCCTCCCTTGATGAGAACTCCGCCTCTGACCTGCTCGGACAGCATTACTGCCGCTTTTTTCATATCCTCCGTATTATTCACGGGAATACCGGTAAGAGCCTCTGCCTCCGGGAGATTCGGCGTTATCAGGTCGGACAGGGGGAATATCTGCTCTGTGAGTATCTTTTGCGCGTCCTCGGAGAGCAGCCGTCTGCCGCTGGTGGAGATAAGCACCGTATCGGTCACCACATTCCGCGCATCATACTTTTTCAGCGCCCGTGCAATGACCTCTGCATTTTCCGCAGAATATATCATGCCTATCTTTACCGCATCAGGGAAGATATCCTCAAATACAGCAGTCAGCTGTCTTTCAAGAAAATCCGCAGGAGTGCCGAGAATGTCCGTCACGCCCAGAGTATTCTGTGCGGTCAGCGCAGTTATCGCCGTTTCAGCATATAAATTAAAGGCGGAGATCGTTTTAATATCCGCCTGAATACCTGCTCCGCCGCTGCTGTCCGAGCCTGCGACGGAGAGTACCTTATTCATTTTCATTTTATCATTTCCTCCGCAAGTACCTTAAGCTCCGCTGCCGCTGCTGTGATATCCGCAGCGCCGAAGATCGCCGATACCACTGCAGCTCCGCATATCCCTGTGCCCTTAAGCGTAAGGATATTATCGCGGTTTATCCCGCCGATAGCGCAGACGGGGATATTCACGGCACTTACTATGCTTTTCAGAGTATCGGCAGTCATCGGAACAGCTTCGGGCTTTGCTCCCGAGGGGAACATTGCTCCGCTGCCAAGATAATCCGCTCCCTCGGCTTCGGCTTTCAGCGCCTGCTCCACCGTTTTTGCGGTGGCGCCGATCAGCCTGTCCGCGCCAAGGAGCTTTCTCGCTTCGGAAATGCTGCCGTCGGACTGTCCTAAGTGCACGCCGTCCGCTCCCGATTCGAGAGCTATCTGAACACTGTCATTGATGATAAGCGGAACGCCGTATTTATGGCATATCTCCCTTGTGCTTATCGCTCGTCTGAGCAGCTCGTCATGGGAGAGCTGCTTTTCACGAAGCTGTATCATGGTGGCACCGCCGCGGACAGCCGCCTCCACCGACTCCTCAAAGGAATCGGTATATCGGCTGTCGGTTATGGCGTATAATAACAAATATTTACTGTTCATATTACTTTTCCGTGCAGAACTTGACTTCCTTGCCCTCCAATATCATATTGGTGGTGCGGACTGCGCACATCTTGCCGCACATGGAGCAGGTATGTCTGTCCTCGGGGGGAGTGGACTCGAAATAGGACTTTGCCTTGTCGGGGTCGATGCATATTTTGAACATCTCGTCCCAATCCACCTTGTGACGGGCTTCTGCCATTTTATTGTCAAGGTCTCTCGCATGGGGAACGCCCTTTGCGATATCTGCGGCATGAGCTGCTATCTTGCTTGCCATGATACCCTCCTTGACGTCGTTTACGTCGGGCAGACGGAGATGCTCCGCAGGTGTTACATAGCAGAGGAAATCCGCTCCGCTTGCAGCTGCGATAGCTCCGCCGATAGCGGAGGTGATGTGGTCATAGCCGGGAGCTATATCAGTAACCAGAGGCCCTAAAACATAGAAGGGCGCATTGTGGCAGAGTCTCTTCTGGAGCTGCATATTTGCGGCGATCTCATTCATCGCCATATGTCCGGGACCCTCGACCATTACCTGAACGTCCTTGTCCCATGCACGCTGTGTCAGATCGCCAAGCTCGATAAGCTCGGAGATCTGTCCCGCATCGGTGCTGTCGTCGATGCAGCCGGGACGGAGTGCGTCGCCTAAGCTGATAGTAACATCATATTCGCGGAGTATTTCAAGTACCTCATCATAATGCTCATAGAATGGATTCTCATTGCCTGTCATAGCCATCCATGCGAACAGCAGAGAGCCGCCTCTGGATACAATGTTCATCTTTCTGCCCTCGCGGCGGAACGCCTCCACTGCACGGCGGTTGATGCCTGCGTGGATAGTCATAAAGTCCACGCCCTCCTCGGCATGAGCTCTTACAACGCGGAGGAAATCCTCTGCGGTTATTTCAAGCAGATCCTTTTCAAGATAGCCGATAGCATCGTACATGGGCACGGTGCCTATCATTGCGGGAGACTTTTCGATAAGCTCTCTGCGGAAGGTGTTGGTCTTTCCGTAGTTGGACAGGTCCATGATAGCCTCTGCACCGAATTTTATCGCCATATCGACCTTTTCCATTTCCATGGCGTAATCCTTGCAGTCGCCCGAGATGCCGAGATTTACGTTTATCTTGGTGCGGAGCCCTCCGCCTATTCCCTCGGCGGAAAGAGACTTGTGGTTAACGTTTGCGGGGATAGCCACCTGTCCGCAGGCAACCAGGTCACGAATTTCCTCGGGGGTCTTGTATTCCTTTTCTGCAACGGTCTTCATTTCGGGAGTGATGATACCCTTTTTAGCCGCTTCCATCTGTGTTTTGTATTCTCTCATTGCGATACCTCCATATTAAAAAAAAGCGCAGATCAAACAAACCTGCGCAGGAACATGCCATAATATATGTCCCTACGTCGGCATTATCCGAATCAGGTTACGGGTCGAAGCACAACTTCCTCTCAGCCTGCCTTGCGCAAGCTCCCCACTTTCACTATTATAGCATATTGTTTTGTTGTTGTCAAGGATAAAACTTCGGAAATTATTGATGCATCGTGCGGATATGGTCTGCACGGTAAATGGGGATTTATTTGTTATAGTGAATAGTGAAGAGTGATTATATTTCATACTATTCACTATTCATTATTCACTCTTCACTATTCACTAAAAATGTCA
>JBJFHQ010000160.1:0-2927 GCA_051893755.1 Oscillospiraceae bacterium | reverse complement strand
AAATCCATAAATCTAAGATTTTGCTTGATTTTTTGTACACTTTTTAATTGGGGATCAGTATAAATAAAACTGCTGCCGCTCTCACTGCGACGGAAAATATCAACATCAGCCCCGATGTTACGAACATCAGCTTATTCATACGCCCGATATCATCCGACTCGATTTCTCTCGTATTGTCGCCGATAGTGCTCTTGTGGTGCAGCTTCCCGAAATAGTACGCATCACCTAACAGCTCCAGCCCTAAGGCTCCTGCCGCCGCCGATTCTGTCTGCGCCGAGTTGGGACTGGGCTGGCTTCTCCTGTCACGTTTCCATATCCGATACGCCGAGCGCCCGTCCAGCTTTAAAATATGCGCCGCAAGTATCATCATAACCGCCGACAGCCGCGAAGGGATAAAGTTCAGCACATCGTCCAGCTTCGCCGCAAAACGCCCGAATTCTATGTATTTCTCGTTTTTGTAGCCTATCATCGAATCCATGGTGTTTGCCGCCTTGTAGACAAAGCCAAGGACAGCTCCGCCTATCCCCATGTAAAAAAGCGGCGCACATTCGCCGTCCGAGGTGTTCTCCGCCGCAGTCTCAACTGCCGCTTTCAGCACGCCCGCTTCGTCAAGCCTGTCCGTGTCACGACCCACTATCATCGAAACCGCCCGACGCGCTTTTTCAAGGTCATGCTCCTCCACCGCACGGCATACCTTCATGCACTCGTCCGACAGGCACCTCGCCGCCAGCATGTAATACACCAGCACCGTCTCCGCCACAGCTCCCAGCCACACATTCGCCGAGTAGCACGCCCACAGCAATATCATCGGCACAAGCCCCGATATCGTCACCATTATCAGCGCAAGATATGTGCCGCCCGTCCGCAGACTGTTCGGCATAATCCTGCGGAAAAAGCGCTCCAGCGCCGCTATCCCACGTCCCATGAGCCGCACGGGATGAGGTAAATTGTACGGGTCCCCGAAGATAAGGTCAAGGACAAACCCGCCTATCAGCGGCATTACCGCAATTATACAGTCCATTATATCTCCTCCGTGATGATGAGCCTGCTGCCGTCCCATTCGGTCACACAGCCGCAGCCGTTGTCCCTGTTACAGTCGTAGTAGCTCCGTTTCGGCTCGGCAAGCTCCGACAGCACCGACATTATCGTGCCCCCATGGACAACAAACGCAGCTGCGTCATTTTCGCCGAAGTCCTTCACCCTGCGCAGAAAGCCCTCCACACAGCGCCTCCGAAAATCGGCGGGAGCTTCTCCGTTCGGAAAGCAGCCCTCGCCGCCGCTGTCTATCCACTGCTGATAGGCGGCGTTTCCGCTTAGCTCATGATAGTTTTTCCCCTCGAAGTCGCCGAAATCGCACTCCCGCAGCTCACCGCAGATGACGGGCACAATATCGGGATAGATGATATGAGCAGTTTCAACACACCGCCTCATGGGACTTGTGACCACTATGTCCGCAGGGGGGTATTTTTTTCGGACGATATATGAGATGCCCTCGGCGGACAGCGGCTCGTCCGTTCTGCCGATGTAGCGCTTTTCGGCGTTTCCCGGGGTACTGCCGTGCCGAATGAAAATTATCCTCACAGGCTATCCCCCTTAAGAAGCTGCGGAATGCCGCAGGTCATGCGTATCACTATTTCCGCCCGCTCTGCGAGAAAGCAGCCCGTCTGTCCCGCAAGCTCACGTCTGCGGCGCTCTGTTTTGTCAAGGGGGATTATCCCGCTGCCCGTTTCCGTCATTATTATGATGATATCGGGCTTTTCCGTGAGCAGCCTCTCCGCCGCATTTACCGCATTTTCCCCGTTTTCGTACACGAATTTTTCAAAATGATGTATGCACCCTGCACGGGACAAATCCTGCATATCATCGCCCTCGATGATGTCATTTTCACTTAGCCCGTAACGCTTTTTCGCATATTCAAGCTTGCCCTGATATGCTCCGCCGACTATCAGTATCACAGTATCACTCCCGTAAAAATTTTATCCGCAGCGACTGCGCCGAATGCCGTTATCAGCTCGAAAAGCTGCAGAAAATATCCTTCCGTGTCGCCCGTTATCCCGCCGAATCGCTTCAGCGAGGTGTGACGATAATACAGGAACACTCCCCCTCCGCAGACTATCGCAGCAGCTCCCGCAATGCCCCCGCAGTATATCATCGCCGCCGACGTTATCAGCAGATATATTATCTCCGAAGCAATTGTCACTTTTCTTTGGGCAGGTCCCGAAAAGCTTGCAAGACTGCCCTCCCCACGGGCATTTGGCAGTGTGACCGCAGCAAGGGCGCTCCATGCTCTGGACTGGACGGGTATCATCGCAAGCACGAGCATTCCCGCAATCCCCGAGACCTCCGAATATATCCCCGTCTGCAAAAGCAGGTAAATGCACAGCTTTATGACCGCAAAGGCTCCGATATGGCTGTCCTTCATTATTTCAAGCAGCTTTTCCCTGTCACCGCAGCTTGCCAGCGCATCATTCACATCACAAAAGCCGTCAAGATGTATCCCTCCCGTTATCATCACGGGGATAGCCGTGCAGACTGCGGCAAACATCAGCTTCCCAACCGTGAAATACTCCGCGATATGATACCAGAGCAGAAGCGCCGCTCCCACCACTGCTCCCACAAGTGGAAAAAAACACAGCGCATACCGCCTGTTTTCCTCCTTCCACTCCACCTTGGGGACGGGTATCCTCGAATACATCAGAAACGCCGAAAACAGCGACCTTATCACAGACATGAGGGCAATTCTCCTTTCAGCACCGCGGGCAGTCCATAGACCGCTTCAATGACAACGTCCGCCATTTGAGCAAGACCGCAGTTTATTTTTCCCATTTCCCCGATATAGCTCATGGTCTCCGACGGGTATGCTATCCCGTCCGAGCCTACCTGACTTGTGACAGCGGCAAATATCTCCGTTTTTTCTGCCAGCGACT
>JBJFHQ010000159.1:0-2953 GCA_051893755.1 Oscillospiraceae bacterium | reverse complement strand
CGCGGAGCAGTCTTTCCTCTGCGGTAAGCTCTGTTTCTCCCTTGGGAGTTACCTTTCCGACGAGGATATCGCCTGCAGTTACCTCTGCGCCTATGCGGATGATTCCGTTTTCGTCCAGATTCTTGAGTGCGTCCTCGCCCACGTTGGGGATATCTCTTGTGATCTCCTCGGGTCCGAGCTTGGTATCTCTTGCCTCGCACTCGTATTCCTCGATGTGGATAGATGTGTATATATCCTCGCGGACAACGCGTTCGTTAAGAAGAACGGCGTCCTCGTAGTTGTAGCCTTCCCATGTCATAAAGCCGATGAGAGCGTTCTTTCCGATAGCGATCTCACCGTTGCTTGTAGCGGGACCGTCTGCCAGCACCTGACCCACATGTACCTCTTCGCCCTTGTCAACGATAGGTCTCTGATTGATGCAGGTACCCTGGTTGGAGCGCTTGAATTTGGTGAGCTTGTAGGTGTGAGTAGCACCTGTGCCCTCCTTGATAACGACCTCGTCTGCGGAAACGCTTTCCACAACGCCGTCATGCTTGGAGATGATGCACACGCCCGAGTCAACAGCAGCCTTGTACTCCATGCCTGTGCCGACGATAGGAGCCTCTGTCTTAAGAAGAGGCACAGCCTGACGCTGCATGTTTGCGCCCATCAGAGCACGGTTCGCGTCGTCGTTTTCAAGGAAGGGGATCATCGCCGTCGCAATGGAAACTACCATTTTCGGCGAAACGTCCATATAATCTACCTTGCTGCTCTCGCTGGTAGTGATCTGATCTCTGAAACGAACGTCAACAACGGGACGAGCAAACTTTCCGTCCTCGGTAAGAGGCTCGTTGGCCTGAGCAACGATGTAGTTATCCTCCACATCGGCGGTCATGTAGACTACCTCGTCGGTAACTACTCCTGTCTCCTTGTTGACCTTTCTGTAGGGAGCCTCGATGAAGCCGTACTTATTAATTCTCGCAAAGGAAGCCAGATAGGAGATAAGTCCGATGTTAGGACCTTCGGGGGTCTCGATAGGACACATTCTTCCGTAGTGGGAATAGTGAACGTCGCGGACCTCGAATCCTGCACGGTCTCTGGAAAGACCGCCGGGGCCCAGTGCGGAGAGACGTCTCTTGTGAGTAAGCTCTGCGAGAGGGTTGTTCTGGTCCATGAACTGTGACAGAGGCGAGGAGCCGAAGAACTCCTTGATAGCCGCAGTTATGGGACGAATATTGATAAGTGCCTGAGGAGTCATGTTAGTCATGTCCTGGCTGGTGGTGTTCATGCGTTCTCTGATAACGCGTTCCATTCTGGTAAAGCCGATCTTGAACTGATTCTGGAGCAGCTCGCCCACAGAACGGATACGTCTGTTGCCGAGGTGGTCGATATCGTCAACGGTGCCGACGCCCTCGCAGAGGTTGATAAAGTAGCTGATAGAAGCGTAGATATCGTCAAGGATGATATGTCTGGGGATAAGCTCGTCCTTGCGCTTGCTTATCATCTCTTCCATTTCGTCCTTGTCGGCAGCGGTCTCGATGATCTCTCTGAGGACCTTGAAGGAGACCAGCTCATTGATGCCGAACTGTTCGGGGTCGATATCGCAGAAATCGGTGATCTCGACCATGCCGTTGCCGATGAGCTTGATCTCTCTTGTTTCGACCTTGTTGTGAGTCTCGCCTGTGGGAGTGGTATAGGTCTCCCTGTGCTCAACGTTTATCCAAGCCTCGGAGACGCCTGCTCTTTCGATCTTGACAGCTCTCTCGTAGGAGATGAACTCGCCCTCGTCGGCAATGATCTCGCCTGTCATAGGATCCGCAACAGGGCGCGAAAGGGTATGGCCCGCCATTCTGGAAGCAATGCCGAGCTTCTTGTTGTATTTATATCTTCCGAAATCCGCGAGATCGTATCTCTTGGAATCGAAGAAGAGCATATTCAGATGTGCCAGAGCGCTGTCCACCGTAGGAGGCTCGCCGGGACGGAGCTTCTTATACACTTCGATAAGAGCCTCTTCGGTATTCTTAGCGGGGTCCTTCTGAAGGATAGTCTGGTTCAGGCGCTCGTCCACTCCGAACATATCCTCGATCTCCTGATCGGTACCGATTCCGAGAGCGCGGATAAAGGTAGTCAGAGGGATCTTTCTGTTTTTATCAATGCGGACGTAGACCACGTCCTGAGAATCCATTTCATATTCAAGCCAAGCGCCTCTGTTGGGGATAACGGTAGTTCTGAAAAGATCCTTACCTGTCTTATCCTTTTCGGAAGCGTAGTAAACGCCGGGGGAACGCACCAGCTGAGATACGATAACACGCTCTGCGCCGTTGATAACGAAGGTTCCGCTTTCGGTCATAAGAGGCAGGTCGCCCATATAGACCTCATTTTCCTTCTGCTCGCCGGTCTCCTTGTTTACAAGTCTTGCCTTTACCTTAAGAGGAGCCGCATATGTGGCATCTCTCTCCTTGCATTCCGCAACTGTATATTTCGGCGTTTCTTCGATACGGTAGTCAATAAAATTAAGCTCATAGTTTCCGTTGTAGTCCGAGATAGTGGCCACATCGCGGAAAACCTCTTTAAGACCCTCCTCAACAAACCATTTGTAGGAATTTTTCTGCACCTCGATAAGATTCGGCATCGGAATGACCTCGTTAATTTTTCCGAAGCTCATTCGAGTGGTTTTGCCGAGCTGCACCGGCTTAACATTCACCATAGGCGGAATCCTCCTTAAATTATTGGGAAAAAGCTATGCCGCAGAAGAAAAATAAAATACACCAAAAAAGTATATTTTTTTAAGCATACAACGACACCATACATTTCGATACATTGTAATATTATACACCTAATTTTTGCAAATGTCAAGAGCTTTTCCCCGAAAAGGCAAAAATATACCTATTGCACAATTGGAAATTAATAATCAAAAGCACATGATGCATTATGCACAAATACACGTAAAACGGCGGAGACTGTCATACAGGCA
>JBJFHQ010000158.1:0-13535 GCA_051893755.1 Oscillospiraceae bacterium | reverse complement strand
CACCGTCGCTTCTCACAAGAAATTCGAGGAGAAATTCTCTCTGCCGTTCACACTGCTGTCCGATACGGAGCTTGACTGCATAAAGGCATACGACGTATGGCAGGAAAAGAAAAACTACGGCAAGGTATCCATGGGAGTAGTCCGCACCACCTATCTCATTGACGAGGAAGGCGTTATCCGAAAGGTCTTCGGAAAGGTCAAGGCGGCGGAAAATCCCGCACAGATGCTGTCTGAAATAGAATAAAATATCAAAAAAATCCCCCTCACACCAGCGCTGATGTGAGGGGGATAATTATTTTATAAGTTTATCTTACTTGTCCTCGCCGTAAAGCTTAGTAAGTCTTGTAAGATAATCATATCTGTCCTTAGCATTGTTAACTGCATTGTCGAACAGCTTTTCTGCTCTTGCAGGATTCTGCTTAGCAAGGGAGTTATAACGAACCTCACCCATGAGGAAGTCCTTATACTCGTCGATGTTGGGAACCTTGCTGTCCAGCTGGAAGGGATTCTTGCCCTCTGCCTTGAGCACGGGGTTGTATCTGTAGAGGTGCCAGTAGCCTGCGTCAACAGCCTTCTTCTCCTCTGCCATTGCCTTTGCCATACCTGCCTTGATACCGTGGTTGATACAAGGAGCATATGCAATGATGAGGGAAGGTCCGTGATAAGCCTCTGCCTCGGAAATTGCCTTGATGCACTGGTTCATATCTGCGCCCATTGCGATATGTGCAACATATACGTAGCCATAGCTCATTGCGATACCTGCGAGGTCCTTCTTCTTAGTTTCCTTACCTGCAGCAGCGAACTGTGCGATAGCGCCTGTAGGTGTGGACTTGGAGGACTGTCCGCCTGTGTTGGAGTAAACCTCTGTATCGAATACGAAGATGTTGATGTCCTCGTTCTGTGCGATAACGTGGTCGAGACCGCCGAAGCCGATATCATATGCCCAGCCGTCGCCGCCGAAGATCCACATGGACTTCTTGCCGAGGTAATCCTTAAGTTCGAGAACTTCCTTAGCCTTGTCGCAGCCGCAAGCCTCGAGAGCGCTGATAAGAGCTGCTGTTGCGGGCTTGTTTGCAACGCCGTCATCTACTGTGGAGAGATAGCCCTCGATAGCCTTCTTAACGTCAGCCTTATCGGTGGTCTTTTCGATGTCAAGGAGCTTGTTGATAGCTCTCTGACGGAGTGTGTTCTGTGCGAGCCACATACCGTAGCCGTACTCTGCGTTATCCTCGAACAGGGAGTTAGCCCATGCAGGACCCTTGCCTTCCTTATTTACTGTATAAGGAGTGGAGGGTGCGGAGCCGCCCCAGATAGAGGAGCATCCTGTTGCGTTTGCGATGAACATTCTGTCACCGAAGAGCTGTGTTACCAGCTTAGCGTAAGGAGTCTCACCGCAGCCTGCGCATGCGCCCGAGAATTCGAGGAGGGGCTGCTTGAACTGTGAACCCTTAACTGTTGTTTCCTTGAACTTTTCAAGTACCTCAGGCTTTTCAACCAGCTTGAGACCGTACTCGAATACTTCCTGAACGCCTTCCTGATCTGCGAGAGGCTTCATCTCGAGAGCCTTTGCGCCCTTCTTGCCGGGACATACGTTTACGCAGGAGCCGCAGCCTGTGCAGTCCATAACGGAAGTAGTCATAACGAAGTTCATGCCGGGCATACCTGTCATCTTAACGGCTACCTTCTTAGCGTACTCGGGAGCTGCAGCCAGCTCGTCGTCGGTCATTGCAACGGGACGGATAACAGCGTGAGGACATACATAGGAGCAGAAGTTACACTGGATGCAGTTTGCGCTGTTCCAAGCGGGAACATCTACTGCGATGCCTCTCTTCTCGTATGCAGCGGAGCCCTGAGGGAATGTACCGTCGGGCATATCCTTGAATGCGGATACGGGGAGCTTGTCGCCCTGCTGAGCATTAACGGGGATCTGGATCTTGTTGACGTAATCAACAACTTCCTTTCTTCCCTCTGTTGCAGCGGGCATACCCATTGCTGTATCGGGAGCGTCCTTCCAGGAATCGGGGACCTTAACTTCCTTAACTTCCTTAACACCTGCGTCGATAGCGTCGTGGTTCATCTTAACGATGTCGTCGCCCTTCTTAGCGTAGGAAGCGGTAGCAGCGTCCTTCATGTACTTAACAGCGTCCTCGATGGGAATGATGTTAGCAAGCTTGAAGAATGCAGCCTGAAGAACAGTGTTGATCCTGTTGCCGAGGCCGATCTTCTTGCCGATATCAACGCCGTCGATGATGTAGAACTTGATATTGTTCTGTGCGATATATCTCTTTACCTGACCGGGGAGGTGCTTATCCAGCTCTTCCTCTGTCCACTGAGTGTTGAGGAGGAAGGTTCCGCCGGGCTTGATGTCCTGTACCATATCATACTTGTTGATATAGGACTGGTTGTGACAGGCAACGAAATCTGCCATGTTGATAAGGTAGGTGCTCTTGATGGGAGTCTTGCCGAATCTCAGGTGAGAGATCGTTACGCCGCCGGACTTCTTGGAGTCATATGCGAAGTATGCCTGAGCATACATGTCGGTGTGGTCACCGATGATCTTGATGGAGTTCTTGTTAGCACCGACTGTACCGTCTGCGCCGAGACCCCAGAACTTGCAGGCTGTGGTTCCTGCGGGAGCAGTATCGAGCTTGCCCTCGGAATCCAGAGAGAGATGTGTAACATCGTCTGTGATGCCGATAGTGAATCTGGGCTTGTAGGTGCTCTTAGCAGCGTCGTTCCAGTAAACAGCCTTGATCTGGTCGGGAGTTGTATCCTTGGAGCCTAAGCCGTAGCGGCCGCCTGCGATAACTACCTTGTCGAACTTGGTGCCCTTAAGAGCAGCAACAACGTCGAGATAGAGAGGCTCGCCCATGGAGCCGGGCTCCTTTGTTCTGTCGAGAACGGAGATCTGCTTAACTGTATCGGGGATAGCCTCAACGAGCTTGGAAGCAACGAATGGACGATAAAGTCTTACCTTTACGAGACCGAGCTTTGTGCCTGCTGTCTTGTTGAGGTAGTCGATAGTCTCCTCGATAGTGTCGCATACGGAGCCCATAGCGATGATGATATGATCGGCATCGGGTGCGCCGTAGTAGTTGAAGAGCTTGTAGTTGGTACCGATCTTCTTGTTGACCTTGTCCATGTATTCCTCAACAACTGCGGGGAACTTGTCGTAGTATTCGTTGCAGGCTTCTCTTGCCTGGAAGAAGATATCGCCGTTCTGAGCGGTACCGCGGAGCACGGGGTGCTCAGGGTTGAGGGAGCGGTTTCTGAATGCCTGTGCAGCGTCCTTGTCGAGCATTTCCTCGAGGTCGCTGTTATCCCAGGTCTCGATCTTCTGGATCTCGTGGGATGTTCTGAAGCCGTCGAAGAAGTGGAGCACGGGAACTCTTCCCTTGATAGTGGAGAGATGAGCGACAGCGCCAAGGTCCATAACTTCCTGTACGTTAGAGGAGCAGAGCATAGCAAAGCCCGTCTGACGGCATGCATAGATATCGGAGTGGTCGCCGAAGATGTTAAGAGCGTGTGAAGCTACGCATCTTGCGGAAACGTGGATAACGCAGGGGAGCAGCTCACCTGCGATCTTGTACATATTGGGGATCATAAGAAGAAGACCCTGTGAAGCCGTATATGTAGTAGTAAGAGCTCCTGCGGAGAGAGAGCCGTGAACTGTACCTGCAGCTCCCGCCTCAGACTGCATTTCAGCTACCTTTACAGGCTGACCGAAAAGGTTTGTTTCTCCCTTAGCCGAACGGATATCGGTGTCCTCAGCCATTACAGAGGAAGGGGTGATAGGGTAGATGGCAGCTACGTCTGTGAAGGGGTATGATGCCCAAGCAGCAGCGTGGTTGCCGTCCATGGTTTTCATTTTTCTTGCCATTTCAGACAATCCTCCTAATTTAAAATGTATATATATATTCCGGACAATAATATCCGAAAATATACTATCAGATTTATTTTATCACAGTTTTCCCGATTTGTAAATAATCTTTTTTGACAATTCACAACAGAAAATACTGTTAAAAAAAGCGAATAGTGGGATTTTCGCCGGGAATATCCCTTTCGCCGTAGCCCTTGCAGCGCTCGTCCAGCATGGCTCCCGCTTCAAGGTCGTAGATACGGTCGTACAGAGCGATGAACTTGTCATTTATCTCCATATCGCAGTGAACGTGTCCGAAGAACCATTTCCTGAACTTCACGGTATCGCAGATGTACTGGAGATACTCGCCCAGCGGCTTTTCCTCGGCGCAGGAATAGAATTTGGACGTGATAGCCGTGGGAGCGGTGTGAGTGATGATATAATCCACATCAAAGCCCACTTCGCGCAGGTTTTTGAGTCCCTCTTTAAACTCCGCGTCATCGGGCATTTCCCGTCTCCACCATGACCTGCCCTCGGTACGGGTGAACCTGTCCCGTGAAACGGCGCCGCCCATGACGAAAAAGCACTTTCCGTCAATGATGAACACCTGACCCCGCATAAGGTGGAGGATATTATCGGCGACCATATGCACCCTTCCGCCGTTCCACTGCATCTCGGGATATTTTTCAAGCATATCGTAATTCTCATGGTTCCCGTCCGCAAAAAGCAGCGTAAAAGGGCGTTCCGACAGCCATTCCAGCCATAGCCTGTGGCGTTCGGAATCATCCCACACTCCGCCGAAATCCCCGCAGACGATCACATAATCGCTGCGTGTAAGCTTTTCCTGTTCGGGAAAAAGAGTCTCGTTAAGCTTTTCGACGTCTATGGGAACATGAGTATCGCCCGTAATATAGATCACCTTACGACCATTCCTTTATCTTTTTATTACCCGCGGCAATATTCCGCAGCGGCGATGCGACAGATCCCTGCATCATCGTATCATTATACATTATATCATATTATTTTGATTTACGCAAGGCGTTTTTTGTTAAATCTGCAATTTTTATTGTTTTGTAATAAGTGTAATTATTTTATGGCACAATATGTCATAAAAACGCCGTCTGTGCTGAAAAACAGACGGCGTTATCATATTATCCGAGCATTTTCTCCTGTCAGCCTGCCATTGGAGCAAAATAAGACTCCTATGTGTCTTTAACCGCATTTTAATACATTTGTATACAAAAATAAACAAATATCGGTTGCAATTATCAAAAAAATATGTTACAATATAATTATAAGAAGGTATCCGCCTGTCCGGACGGCGGATATATCGGAAAGGGAGTGGAGGCATGGCTGAAGCTGTAATCATCAGGGGAACAAGTCTGAACATAAGCGTAACGTCGGATTTTCACCGCGCGTTTCTGCTCATCACCCCTCCTCAGGGAGGAGAATGTACCGTCACTTGTCAGGAGGTCGTAAAGGCTCTCCGCGAAAAGGGCGTGAAGTACAACATCAATGAGGAAGAGATAAAGGATATCCTCGAAAAGAAAATATTCATAAATCAGATAGCTGTTGCCTCATGGCTGCCTCCTGCAGACGGAGTTGACGGGAGCATAAAATACAATTTCCCCATAGAGACCGATCTTGTCCCCCAGATAAAGGAGGACGGTACCGTCGATTATAAGAATCTGGGCTTTATACGCTATGTCCGCAAGGGGACAGTCATCGCAGAGATAACTCCGCCTACCGAGGGTCAGTGCGGATATGACGTAAGAGGTGTGCCCATTCGTCAGCGCCCCGGAAAGGCTGCGTCCTATAAGCTGGGCGAAAACGTGGAGCTTTCCGAGGACGGACTCGCTCTCACAGCCGCCGAAAGCGGTCATCTTGCATACGAATACGGCGGATTCAACGTATTTACAACAGTTACCGTGAATCAGGATATCGACGCGTCTACCGGAAATATCGAATTTGCGGGGGACGTTATCGTCAAGGGAGATGTCACCGAGGGCTTCAAGGTCTCTTCGGCACGAAATATTACCATTACGGGAAATGTCAGCGGTGCTTCTATCGAGGCCGGCGGAGATATCATCGTCAGGAGCGGCATAACCAACTCCACCATTACCGCTCACGGCAGCATAACCGCACAGTTCTGCGAATACTCAAAGCTTACCGCGGACGGCTCCGTCACAGCGCAGATGCTGGTCGTATGCACATGCTATGCGGGCGCGGAGCTTAACGCTTCAAAGGCGGTCAGCGGCGGAAAATATACCTGTCTCAACAACGGAACGGCAGGCTCGCTGGGCTCCAAGACCTACGCCAAGACCGAGGTGGTCATCGGCGACAACGCGATGATATCCGAGGAAAAGGCAAGTCTCGAAAAGCGCATAGACGAGATCGACAAGCAGGTGCTCCAGTGCACGCAGATAGTGGATTTCCTTAACGAAAAGCTGAGACAGCTCAAAAAGATACCTCCCGACAAGGAGGAAATGCGCGGAAAGGCTATCAAGACAAAATATACTCTTCAGGCTGAAAAGAAACAGGTCCAAAACCGCATAAAGGAAATAGACGAACGTCTCGCAGTCAAGCAGTTCCTGCGATTTGATGTAAGGGGCGTGGTCTATCCCGGAGTAAAGGTCATTTTAAGCGGCAGTACATATACCGTTGAGGGAGAAATGCGAAGAGTGTCCTTCCACCTCAATGAGGAAGGCGAGCTGCAGGCAATGCCCTTATAAGATCGGGTGACAGGACATATTTAAAAAAGTCAGGCGAAAGATCGTGCCGGGCTGCTTATACTGATCCATGATTAAAAAGTGTATAAAAAAACAAGCAAAATCTTAGCTTTATGGATTTTGCTTGTTTTTTTGTCTGCACTTTTTTATTGCGGTCAGGCTGTTTTTTATCCTCCGATATATTTCTTTGAAATGACATCCAAGGCTCTTAAATCTTTTGCTTCTGCGCAGGATCCTGCACATTCGAGATAGTTTTCCGAATTGATGATGTTTTTATCGATCAGGAGCTTTGTCAGGGGACGGCTGTCAAGCAATAACAGGGAGCGGAGCATTTCCTTATACGTATCCTCCGACTTTGGAAGGATAAGCCTGCAGGACAGCAGATATTTCAGCTCCTTGATATTGAAGTAATTGAAATCGGGACATGCTGCGGAAAGATCAATGGTTACTGTACGGTCGCCGAAGAGGGTCTTTATCCTGTTTAGGTACCATGTACAGCAGGGGTCGTCAAATACGAGCGTGACTTCATCTGTGATACAGATTTCTATTATCTTTTCATATGCGTGATCAAATACGAAGCCCGAAATGCCTGCTGCCTCCGAAACGATCAGCCTGCTGATGGGCGGGAGCCTCTGCGCATACCGAAGTGCGGTCGCTTCGTCGTTTTTCTTATATATCTCATAGCACAGCCTGAATACTTTGTCATTCATTACCTGAGAGACAAACTCTTCAAAGGAGGGCGGCTCTGTACCGTCATAGCCCATCTGACGGTAAAATTTTCCGATCAGATGCTCTATCGCGTCGGGAAATGGCGCAAGACAGGAAAAAAGCTCGGGCAGATCGGGGATATATCCTGCGCTGAACATTTCTGAGAGAAAATCATCGTTCCCGAATATCGCAGCAGATGCAGCTGCTAATGTAAAGCATTCCGAGGAGAACACGGCTTTTTCCTGATATGTATCGGGGACCCGTGTTCTCCATTTTTCGGTGTATTTTTCGATAAGCAGCTTTACCTGCGGATATCTGCCGGAAATCATCAGAAAATACAGGGCATTGAATAGGGAACAATTCAAGCCGAACATCCCTTTTTCGATGATCTCGGCTATCATTGAGCTGAGCACCTCGTCTGAACCGCAGAAGCATGCGGTAAGCAGCATGGAGTGCGTGAAATCAAAAATACGGTTATAATTCGGAACAGAAAAATAATCATCGCTGTTTTTTTTCTTCCTGCATTCAAAGAATGTATTTAAGCAGTCTGAGTCTGAGTGTAATATAATTATCTGCTGCAGCATCAGCTTACACTGATCAAGCTCCGTGAGCAGATACAGCTGATCATTGTGTATCTTTTCTGAGAATACATCCAGCTCGCCGAGCAGCTCCTTCAGCGTATCGGCGTCAATGCCTGAAGCTGCGGCTCTTATTATTCTGTCAAACAGATAATGGTCTGTGTAGGACCTGTTGCCGGTCCATGAAGGACTTATCGGATCGCCGACTGAAAACATCATAAGCTGCCCCTCCTAAAGCTAAGCCTTTCAAGAAAGCCGTCCCTGCATAAGGTAAACTATATGTGGACAGGTTCTTATCAGTAACGGATAATTTCTGCTGTGCAGTTCAGGAAGGTGTTGACTTCCTCATCCTCATAGGACGACGGGGTGCGGTTTATCTGTAATATCCTGCAATCGTAGGGGAGCCTGATGGTCTCCATTTCGCAGCAGCATGAAAAAAGCAGTGCGTCCACATGCTTTACAGACCGCGGAACAGTGACGCTTCTCAGTGCAAAGCAGTTTTCAAACGCCTCTTCTTCTATCCTGACAACAGATTCGGGAATGGTTATGCTCTTCAGAGCACAGCAGCCCTCAAAGGCATATCTGCCGATCCCGGTCAGCGAATCCGGAAGCTCTATGCTTTTCAGCGACTGGCAGTTTTCGAATGCGCCCTCGCCTATTCTGACCACATATTCCGGTATTTTTATGCTTTCCAGCATGCTGTCCGCAAAAGCAAAGCTGTCTATTTCCCTGAGATATTTGGGAAGTGCGATGCTTTTTGTGCAGCAGTTATAGAAGGCATGATCACATATCCGGGTCACAGTATCCGGGAGAAGGAGCTCCTTGGGGAAGTATCTTCCGAGACCCAGATCTGAAATAAACGATGTGCCGTCCTCAAAGCCTATCACATTCTCATCGGACGCGGAAAGATTTTTACGGAAGAAGCTGTTGTCCGCTCTGCAGCTATACTCGTCTCTCTCTGCGATGTATCGGGGTATCATTACCGTGCCGCAGTCGGGACAAACAAACTTGTCGTCGGGAAGAAGCTTTTTGCATTTGATACATTTCATCATTTGGATTACCTTCCTTTTTTTCGGGATTTTTTACTGTGTTTTAAGTATATCATATCGGATAAGTTCATTTTTTTCAAATTTGAAAAAATTTTTCGTATTCGGTGTGATATCATATTATCGGCGGAGAAAAAACACAGAATCATGGAGGATGTTCCGATGTTCAATGATGACGGTCCATTTAATATTACAGTAAAGCATTATCCCGACCCCGTTTTTTCCGAATCGGACAAGATCGTGAGAAAATGTATCGTCGGCATGTCCGATGCTGAGCTTTCGCAAAGTATCGACAGTCTGTCTGCGGAATTTCAAAAAAGCAGAGCTCTGAACCGATATTTTTTTCTTCACGAGGCGGTACATTTATATCTGACGGTGATATTCAGCTGCCGGAACAACAGCGTGGCTCTGGAAAAAATAGACGCGCTTCTGAGGGCGGCAAATATGGACTATGTCATATACAGCGAATCCCGTATTTTTCTGAGATTTGAAATGCTCAGCATGCTTATGCTCTGCTGTCTGAAAAAGTCGGACGAGGACTTATGCAAAAGTATTATCGACAGGTGGATAGATATCTGTATGAGCGAGGAATGCAGTTTCGTGTTAAGACAGGATAAAGCAAGCTTTATGCTGCATCCGCTTTATCCCTTGATGATCACCGAAAGCTACAGTCTTATCGCATACTATATAAACAGATCCGCAGAAAAACGTCTTGAAAAAAACGAAAATGCCTATGACGTAAGATCCTACAGCGGCTATGTGGAGTCTGCGGTATGTCATCGTCAGAAGAAATTTTTAAAGCTGCTGTGCGAAAGCGGCTACGATATTTCAGCCGATAAATACTGTATCGCGTACATTTTGTCGGACAGAGCCAATGCGGAGTTTATTTCCGACCTGTGGGAGGTGCGGTATAACAGATCGAGGTTCCTGAAGCTGACTCCGCTCTCGGAGCAGCCCGTGCTTGATGCGGGATGCGTCGATGCTGTCATACAAAAGCGCAGTCTTGAGCTCCCGGGCTTTGCCATGATATCGCTGCTGGATATCACATACAAGTATTACGGCGACAGCGGCTGCAGCGAGCTTTTCGGAGCACTGCCGCCGATAGATACCATTTATGAAAATGATATCTCTTCGGTGCTGTCCGATAACTGCTTTTTCATAGTCAACAATGAAGAGACCCGTAAAACCGAGGAGGCTATCCGTAAATATACGGCGGAAAGCATCACACTTGTGGTTCAGAGCGGACAAGATATATTTGAGATGAAAAAGTATCTGAAAAACAAGAACATTACCTACGATCTTGTTGCCTGCAGCGATATCCTTGAATATTGCGGCAATTTCGGGACGTGCGAGGATATCAGGACTCTGGTGCGGTTCTTTGCTCACGAGAATGTCATCTTCAACACGGAAAAGCTGACGCGTCCTGTCAGGAATATGCTGTTCAGAAACAGCAGTGCGCTTACAAAGGTGCTTGTCAGAAGGGGTGCGTTCTCCGAAAAAAATATCGGGGAAGCTATTGATTTTATCGTGGACAACAAGCTGTACAACAGCCTCGATCAGATAAACAAATTCTATTTTCAGGAGGATTAGATCATGAGTATTTTTAAGATCAGAAAGCACAGCTTCGGAGATAAAAAGTATCTCCTGCCGTCCGACCATGATGACGAAAGGATACGCAGCACCGTTTATGCCCGCAGCAGATTCAGTTCCGTTTCCGAGCTGATGCGCAGGCTCGACAGGATCGACGAGGATGATTTCTCCGAGAATACCAACAAGTATTTTATCTCGGCAGATCATATCAATGACGCATATATCGCCGTTCTTGCCATTTACGGCTGCATTGCCGACAAAATGGAGGATATCGGCGGCGTTATCCTCCTTGACGATGGGGAGGGGAAAAGTCCCGAAAGCAATGTTGCTGCTGCGATAAACCTGTCTGCGGAGATGACTAATCCCGAGACTGCCGATATGGTCTCCTGCGAGAACAATCCTGTTATACATACAGTCGGCTCGCTTTCGGCGGCAAATATCGGAAAGGATATCCTCCTTGATGAAAGGATAGAGTTTTTTATATGCTGTCCTCCCGCCGACCGCTCCGACCCCATGATGAAGGTGGCGGAAAGCTGCTGCAGATGTGTGTTCATCGACTCCGAAAGCTCGGAGGATCCCAAAAGCACTATTATCGACTATTTCTGGGAGAGGGACTACGATCCCGAAAAGGTGGACAGGGAGATAAACGCTCTTGTACGCGCTCTGTGCACCCGCGATGAGTATGTGATAACCGCGGCGGCTCGTCAGGTGATAGGCAATCATCTGTATAACGACCCCGACAGCCGTGTTCTTGCTCATGAGGATTTCGCCGGAATGGCAAGGCTGTTTTCCGCTTCGCCTGCCGGAGCATCTGTCAGGGGCAGCTCTCTTGTGGGACTTGACCGTGAAACGGAAAAGATCAACGGTATAATCAACTCCATAAGCATTGACAAGCTCCGCTTTGAAAGAGGGATATCCACAGGCTTCAGCGGCTGCAGCATGGTATTTGCAGGACCTCCCGGCACCGCCAAGACTACCCTCGCAAGGCTTTTTGCCGAGAAGCTGGGTGAGCTGGGGATAATCAAGGGCTCGTCCTGCTTCAGGGAATGCACAAAGTCCGATTATGTGGGTCAGTACGTGGGACACACCGCCGCAAAGATAGATTCTCTCTTTTCCGAAATGTCCGAAAACGGAGGGGGAGTGATCTTCTTTGATGAGATATACACGCTGTCCGAGGATAACGCCACGATCTTCGACAAGGAGGCAGTGACCTGCATTACTCAGAATATGGAGAATTACAGAGGAAATGTTTTCTGTATCTTCGCGGGCTATGAGAATAAAATGGATGAGTTTCTGTCCTCCAATCCGGGTCTGAGATCGCGTATGAGCTTTACCGTGAAATTTTCGGGCTACTCCGACGAAACGCTCTGCAGCATTTTCAGGAACATGGCGGCTGCGGATAATTATAAGCTCCCCGACGGCTGCGATGATGTCCTGTGCGGATTTTTCAGCCGCCTGAGAAGCTCACGCGGAGAGAGATTCGGAAACGGCAGAGAGGCGCGCAATCTGCTTGTAAATGCCAAGCAGAAGCATGCTCTGAGGATAAGCTCATTTAAGAAAAAAACGTCGAAGATGCTCACTGTGCTGGAAATTGACGATATCTCGTCCGCTGCCGAGGATATCCTGTCCTCCGAGCTTGAAAGCCAATGTGTTCACAGGACTATCGGCTTCTGAGCTCCTGTGGGCGTCAGTAAAGGAGGGTCATTTTGATAACGGATGATCTTATTATGATAGATAATATCATGCGGCTTCGGAAATGTATAGCCTGCGGGACAGAACGGGATTTTACCGACATTGCAGGGAAGCTCCTTTCGAAAACGGGAGGAATAGCTGCTCCGCTGTTCGGATTTGAGTGCTATCTTATCAGACAGGCAGGCACCATGCTGATACCCGAGTTTATAACCGCTTTTGCCGAAAAATATCCCGAGGGCTTTTTAAAATGCGACTGCAGTGCATTTGCCGATCACGTCAGAACTGCTGCCGTAAGGGAGATCATCGCAAAAAGTCAGACTGCATACACGCTGGCGGATAAGATGATATCCCTGCCCGATGAGGAAGTGTTTTTCTCCGATATCGCAAAAGCTGCGGTCCTATGCGGAAATGACAGCTTTTTCGATTATTTCGTCGGACGTACAGAACGACCGTCTGCCTGTATCGGCTGCGATCTGGTATACTATCTGTTTGACAATCACAGGTATCACTGTCTTGATATGATATTTGAGGGGGCTTCAAGAGAGGATATTATAACTCCGCGCCCGAATCAGCTTACGACCGTAAAATGGCTGGAGTGCTACTATGAGCTGGGCATAAGATATCTCCCCGAGATAAAAAACAGCGCAGATGTTCCGGGTGCCGCTTCGGAGTTTCTGCGCGAGGTGGGGATATCGGATTTTCTGTCATGCTCTCCGTCTGCGTCGGGAAATGATTCTTGTTATACGGCGGTATGGGATTTTATGAAGGAGCATGGTCTGAAATTCATTGATATCTCATATCTGGTGATATCATACGCCGAAAATGTGAGAAAAGACCGCGATGGCTGCGAGGCTGTGCTTAAAAGCCGTATCCTGCCCCTGCTGGCTGACGAGGTGTATATCGATGTGCTCAGCGCCTCCGGGACAGGCGGCAGCGATCAGCGGATGTTTTCGGAAGCTGTACGGCTCATCGGAGCCGACAGGATATATCTCGATCTTACCGACAGGCATATCCCCAAAATGGAAGAATGGAAGCTGGAGCGCGATTCGGTAAAAGAGCTGCACCTGTCCTTTCTGCTGAGAATGGGGCTGAGGGTCCGCATTGACGATGATATCTCTCACAGCAAGCTCATACGGCCGCTTCTTCGCAGCAGCAGTGTGCTTGATCATGTGCTGCAAAATGCTGAGATATCGGACGAGCAGCTTGACGCTCTTGTCGATATGTGCATCGAGAATAAATACTTCAAGGCATTGAATATTATCAGAAAATTTATGGCTGCTAAAAAAGAGAAGGAGGAACAGCTTTGAGAAAATTATATGATTTTGAGCTTATC
>JBJFHQ010000157.1:0-13635 GCA_051893755.1 Oscillospiraceae bacterium | reverse complement strand
CTCCTTTACATATAGAGTTGACAATTATCGGAAAGATAAAAAATTCCTCGGTAGGAAAAAAGCAGAGTAGGATAGCTCCGACTCTGCCTTTTGGGAAAGCGATCACGCTTCCTTTTTGATTACCTCAACGCCCTTGTAATATCCGCAGTTCTTGCATACCTTGTGCGGAGCAGTAAGAGCACCGCAGTGCGAACAAGTAGATAAAGCGGGGGTGTCTAACTTCCAAACTGCAGAACGTCTCTTGTCACGTCTTGCCTTGGATACCTTTCTCTTTGGTACTGCCATTTTCAGCACCTCCTTATTAATAATTACATAAAATGAATTGCGTTACTGCTGTCTGCCGCAGCCGCATTCTCCCAGATTGAGATCCGCTCCGCAGATATAGCACAGACCCTTACAGTCCTCTCTGCAAAGCAGCTTAGTGGGAAGCTGCAGCAGTGCGTCCTGCACAGCAAGCTCATCAACGTCAATGCTGTCGCCCTGAGTAACGATATATTCATCGTTATCTGTATTCACAGTGCGGACAAGGATATGCTTAAAATCGTAGCAATACGACCTGTCAAAGGGTTTCAAGCACCTGTCGCACTCAGCCTTCAGAGTAAATGCCCCGGTATAATTCAAATGCACGATACCCGCGCGGTTATAGACCTTCCCCTTAACGGAAAAGTTCTCCAGAACACAGCCCTTGATCTCGCCCAGTCTTTCCTTGGAAATAAGGTGATCAAGCTCGACAGACTGTCCTTCAGCGTCGTATATCGGTTTTAAATCAAGTACCATAGCATAACTCCTGCGCCCAACACAAACTATATTATATCATATAAAAATATGTATGTCAATAGTTATTTTGGGATTTTTTTTAGTTTATTGTCAGATGCTGTATTTGCTTACGGATTCGGGGAGATCAGCCTTATCTGCGGAAACCGTAAATACAACGTTGACCTCATCAGCGGTGAGCTTGTCGATCTTTGCGAGAAGAGCGCCGAGAGCCTCATAATCAGCTCCGCCGATCTTAAGGATAGAATCAACATAGATATCCTTAATATCGTAGTTGCCTGCAACGAGACCTGCAACAAGGCCGAAGAAAGCCTCGAAGGAGTAGATGCAGTACTGATCTGTATCAACCAGTCTTACATCGTGGCCGATGTCGTATCTGAGCTTTGTGCCCTTGTCGATGCATTCTACATAGCCGTTGGTGTTCTTTGCAGACTCATTGATCATATCAATTAAGATTTTTGTTTTACCTGAACCTTTTTTTCCTGTGATGATTTTTACCATAATAAATGCTCCATTCTCAGCGGAAATGATCTTCCGTAAATGCGATAGATCCTGTGCAGCTCCGCCGCCGCCGCACCGACGGTCAGACCGTCCTCGTCGCCTACGGGAATATTGCTATATATCACCGCGGAGAGCCCGCGGAATTAGCCTTATTACTTGCCGAGCTTAGCTTCAAGAGCAGCCTTCTGATCCTCATAGCCGGGCTTGCCCAGCAGAGCGAACATATTCCTCTTGTAGCTTTCAACTCCGGGCTGATTGAAGGGATTGATACCGAGAAGATATCCGCTGACAGCGCATGCCTTCTCAAAGAAGTAGATCATGTAGCCCACAGTCTTTTCGGTGGTATCAGCCATTTCAAGCACAATATTGGGAACGCCGCCCTCACTGTGAGCGATGACTGTGCCTTCCAGTGCCTTATGATTAACAACGGACATATTCTGATTTGTGAGGAAGTTCAGTCCGTCGAGGTTTTCGGGATCGTCCTCAAGGAAGAGGTCTGCCTTGGGCTTCTTGATATCCACAACGGTCTCAAACAGAAGCTTTGTGCCGTCCTGAATGAACTGACCCATGGAGTGCAGGTCGGTGGAGAAGGTAGCAGCTGTGGGGAAAAGTCCCTTAGAATCCTTGCCCTCGCTCTCGCCGAAGAGCTGCTTGTACCACTCGGTCATCATCTGGAAGCTGGGGTCGTAGGAGACCAGCATCTCAGCGGAGAAGCCCTTTCTGTAAAGAATATTTCTGATAGCCGCATACTTGTACGCATCGTTCTCCTCGTAGGGCTTTGCGAAATCTGTTCTTGCAAGAGCTGCGCCCTCCATAAGAGCGTCTATATCACAGCCTGCCGCAGCGATAGGAAGAAGTCCTACTGCGGTGAGAACGGAAAATCTTCCGCCGATATCATCGGGAACCACGAAGGTCTCATAGCCCTCCTTGTCGGCAAGCTCCTTAAGAGTGCCCTTAGCGCGGTCGGTGGTGCAGAAAATCCTTTCCTTAGCGCCGTCTCTGCCGTACTTCTTGATGACGATATCTCTGAATACTCTGAAAGCCAGAGCAGGCTCGGTAGTTGTACCGGACTTGGAGATAACGTTCACGGAGATATCCCTGCCCTCACAGATAGAGATGACCTCATTAAGATATGTGGGGCTGATGTTGTTGCCCACATAGTAGATGTCAGGGGTATCCTTTTTAAGGGAGTTGTACATAGGGGACTTAAGCAGCTCGATAGCCGCTCTTGCGCCCAGATAGGAGCCGCCTATTCCGATAACGATAAGGATATCGGAGTTCTTCTTGATCTTAGCTGCAGCAGCCTTGATGCGGGAAAATTCCTCCTTGTCGTAATCCACGGGAAGATCAAGCCAGCCAAGGAAATCATTACCCTCGCCTGTCTTGTTCATCACGGTGTCGGCAGCCAGCATTGTCTGTGCCTTCATAGCCTCCATTTCGTGGGGCGCGATATATTTTTCAAGATACTTTGTGTTGAGCTTTAATAACTCGGACATATTACTTTTCCTCCAAAACCAAACGGACTGCTCCGTTTAATATATTACCATTCTTATTTTACTATATTACTTCGGATTTTTCAAGATGTTTTGCAAAACATACCTATTTTTTATTTAATCTTAACATATTTATTTCAGAATTTAACGATATTTTTAAGCATTTTCACAACATTATATTTAAAAGTTTTCTCCTCGGAGGTCCTGACCGCGGTTATATCCGCTGAAAAGATGTGTTCGTCCTTGTAATAGTAGAGAATTTCTCCTATTTTGTCTCCCCGTTTCACGGGAGCATAAACATAATCGGGCACTGCCGTCCGACAGGATATCTCGTCCGATGTTCCCACGGAAATGACCGCCTTCTTCGGAGTCTGTGCCTCTATCCTGACCTCGCCCAGCCTTCCGTTTTTGACCCTTACCGTTCTCGGCATATCGGAGGGCGCTTCGGGCAGCACGGTCTCATAGGCTGCAAAGCCCGTATCAAGCAGAGCCAGTGCCTTTTCTGAGGAAATATCCTCGTCATCCTCGCCAAGGACTGCCGAAACGAAGATATCTCCGTCACGGCAGGCGCCTTCCGCCGAGTAATAGGTGCGCTCTCCGTCCTCGCCCTCCCAGAAGCCCGATTTGAAGCCCACTGCGCCGCTGTACCTTATCCCGTCGGGATTGGACGTAACAAGCTGGACGGTGTCATCTCGGATATACTCCATTCTGGTGGTGAATATCTCCGCCGGCTGCTTGTGTTTTGATAATTCGCAGAGCAGCCTTGCGGTGTCCTCGGCGGTGGTACGGTCCCCGTCCGATTTGTAACCGCTTGCATTGACATAGAGCGTATCGGTCATGCCAAGCTCCGCCGCACGGCTGTTCATCAGCAGGACGAAATCCTCCTCGGTGCCGGATATCCCCTCTGCCAGAGCACATGCGGCGTCGTTTGCATTTCCGATGATGATACCCTTAAGAAGCTCCTTTACGGATATCTTGTCCCCGGGCATAAGCCATATCTGCGCGCCCTGCATGGAGTTTGCATGCTCGGAGACGGTGAATACAGTTTCCTCGGTCAGCTCACCCGACTGCATTTTCTCGGCTGCGATAAGCACTGTCATGAGCTTGGACAGCGAACCGCAGGGATATTTCTCCGTCCCGCCGTCGCTTATCAGCACCGTTCCCGACTGCGCCTCGGCAAGGACCCGCGAGCTTTCCGCAAAGACTGCGGGCTGGGGAAGCTCGGAATACAAAAACACGGCGGCAGTTATCCCCGCAAGCGTCAAAAAAAATCTGCGCATAATATCTCATTTCCTCCCGATAAAGTTATGAGAATATTATAAGCAGATTATTTTTATTAATTCATTTAGAACCTGTCCACATAGGATATGCGTGCGGATTTTCGAGCATAATTTTGTTGCAGAAAAGGCAAAAATGCGCAGGCGGGCTGGCGCCCGGCAAGCATTTTTAACGCAGTCTGCGGCAAAATTTGCCGAAAAGACGTGCGTATACGCCTATGTGGACAGGTTCTTAATCCGACATAACATCACGCGGAGCAGATAAGCCCGCACAGCGTCACCGAAAGTGGGAGCGTCACCGCCGACAGTATCGTGGACAGTGCGAATATGTTGGAGGCATACACCGGATTTTTGTCATAATTTACCGCATACATAACTCCCATTGCCGCTCCAGGACATGCCGCCGCAGCTGTTATCGTCATAAATACGGTCTCGGGTGCTCCGAAATATCCGCATACTCTGCAAAGCAGCACAAATATCAGCGGCACAATGAGAAGTCTCACCATACTGATATAATATGCTCTGCCGTTTTTCAGCATATCTGTGATCTTTCCCGAGCCTGCGATAGTCACGCCCGCAACTATCATGGCAAGTGGCGTGTTCATGCCGCTTATGTAGTCCGCAGCCTCCGCGATAAGTTCGGGGAGCCTTATCTGAAGCACAAAACAGATAATTCCCGCGATGATGGCAATGACCGACGGTGACTTTATCACCTTCAGCGCAGTTTTTCCTATACCTTCCTTTTCCCCGCTGTCTCTGAAGAGCATTACTCCGTGAGTCCACACGAGAATGTTGAAGCAGGTCAGGTAGCCTGTGAGATAGAATACTCCCTCCGAGCCAAAAAGCCCGTTGATAAGCGGTATTCCCATAAATGCGCAGTTTGAGTAGACTGCAAAGAATTTATCCGCCGCCTTTGTGTCGGGACTGCTTTTATTAAACATCAGCTCCGACAAAAGAATGGCTGCCGCAAAGGATACCGCTCCCAGCAGCACCGACAGCAGCAGATTTTTAAGCAGCTTTGCATCGTAATCCATCTGATAGGACATGAATATCAGCATGGGATTTACCACGTTCAGCACCAGCTTTGAAAGCTGTCTGCCCGTCTCCTGCGACAGGATAGTTTTTCCGCAGACATATCCTGCGGCAATAAGTATAAACATTACGGCGATCTGCTTGACGCAAACCGTTACAAGTTCCATAAAAGGGGTTCTCCTTGGGTATTGTTGTAAGCTGTTACTTGCAGAGCCTGTCTGCCACTGCGGAGATAAGCTTTCCGTCCGCCTTGCCCGCAAGCTTGCCCATGACGGTCTTCATTATCATGCCCTTATTCTTCGCAGCAACATGATCTGCAGCTTCATTTCTGATAAATTCCTCGATCTCAGCCTCGGACATCTGCTTCGGCGCATACTCCGAAATAACATTATAATTGAACTCATACTCCGCCTTAAGATCCTGACGGCTGTCGGGGCAGGTATCGAGCTGCTCCTTTGCGGACTTGAGCTCCTTGAGTATCACTCTGTCAACCAGCTCGTCGGGGATATTTTCACGTACGCCCTCGTCGATAGCGACCTTCTTAACTGCGGCGATAAGATTTGTTATCGCTTCCTTGCGCTGTTTATCCTTAGCCTTCATGGCAGCGACCATATCTGACTGAAGCTTTTTGAATTCCATTTTAAATCTCTCCTTGTTCTATCTGATAGCTGTCGGCTGCTTGCCGACCATACTTATTTTATCTCTTTTCGGCGCAAAAATCAACGTGAAATTGCATATTTAATCAAAAATAGTTCACCATTATATTGACAGTATTGCATAAAAATGATATAATATTATTGAACATTCACAGAAAGGACAGGTACTATATGGATAATTCAAAAGCGAACCTGCTTATCGATAATATTGAAAAAGTCATCGTGGGAAAGCATGACGCTGTTTTTCTGGTAACGGCAGCCATGCTCACAGGCGGTCACGTGCTCATCGAGGACGTTCCCGGCGTGGGAAAGACTCAGCTCGCCTCTGCTCTGGCAAAGTCTGTCAGCGGAGAATTTAACCGTATCCAGCTTACCCCCGACATCATGCCCTCGGATATCGTGGGCTTTTCCATGATAAACACCCAAACTCACGAAACAGAATACCGCAAGGGCGCTGCCTTCTGCAATTTCCTGCTTGCGGACGAGATAAACCGTGCCTCGCCAAAGGCTCAGTCATCCCTTCTGGAGGCTATGGAGGAGCATCAGGTCAGCCTTGACGGCAATACCTATCCCCTGCCCTCGCCCTTCATGGTAATGGCGACCCAGAACCCCGTGGAGACCTACGGCACCTATCATCTCCCCGAAGCTCAGATGGACCGCTTCGTCATGAAGATAAGCATGGGCTATCCCTCCCCCGAGGAGGAGCTTACCGTCCTTTCCAGAACAGAAAACGAAAACCCCGTAAAGTCAATAGGCGCAGTGATAACCACCGACGATGTGGTCAGCATGCAGGAGGACGTCAAGAAGATACGCTGCACCGAAAGCATAAAATCGTACATCATCTCAATATGCACCGCCACAAGAAGCCACGACGGAGTACGTCTCGGAATAAGCCCCAGAGGAAGCATCGCACTTTATAAAATATCAAAGGCGGTGGCTTTTCTCCACGGCAGAGACTACGTTGTCCCCGACGATGTGAAAAGCTCTGCCGTCCCCGTGCTGTCACACCGCATCATGCTCTCGCCCAAAGGAAAGGCTGATTTCGGCACCGCCGAAGCGCTTATCCGTTCGGTCCTCTCCGATACGGCAGTGCCTAAGGCTACCGATGCCTAAGAATATCCGCGCCGAAAAAGGCGCTTTGAGAATACTCCCGGGATATCTCGGAGCTATCGCTCTGACTGTGATATTTGCGCTGTTCTGCAGCGGGACCATCGGCTGGTTTTTCTTTACGGTCATGCTGCTTCTGCCTGTGATATCGGTGCTGGCAGCCGCCTTTACATCAAAGTACATCACCGTTGCGGCGGATATTTCCGGGACAAGACTGTACAAGCACGAATCCGCTGTCATGAAAATAACCGTAAGCAACCGCTCCTATCTTCCCGCTCCCACCGTGTATGCGCAGCTTGACAGCTCGGAGGCTCTTGTATGCGATGCGGTCTCGGGACTGTGCAGCATAGACACGCTCCCCCGCTCGGAGCAGACGGCGGAGGTCTCCTTTACCGCAAAAATGTGGTACCCGTCCTCGGTGGGCGTGAAAAGCCTGTACATCACGGATTATACGGGGATAGTGCGATTTGAGCTGCCATGCACGTCCCTCCGCTTTGATGTGGATATCATTCCCGATATAGCGGAGGTCTTCGATTCGGAAGAGCTTGTCACCGCGATAAACGACGCTGCCGCTCAGGGTGATGAATGCGAGGAAACACTGGATTCCCGCGCCATCGGCTTTACGGGAACTCCGGGCTTTGAACACAGGGAATATGTGCCCGGAGACCCTCTCAAACGCATCAACTGGAAGCTCTCATGCAAAAAGGGCGATCTCATGGTGCGTCTGGACGACCGCGTTTCCGCCGCAAAGCACACATTTATAATGGACAGGATGAACATGGGCAGCGACCCGAAAAACGGCGAGATCTGCGGAGAATACATGCTTGGCGTACTGACGGCAGTGGTCCGCACGGGCGCGCAGGTCAAGCTGTGGTTTTACAAAAAGAACTGGCAGTGCTTCGATATAGACGACGAAAACGACATCGCCCGCCTGAGACTGAGTCTTGCGGGATATCGCTTCTCCGACTCGGTCCCTGCCGCAGAAAGAGTGCCCTACAGCGAAATATCCGCACAGACAGGGATAAAAAGCTCCTCCATGACATTTTTCACCCCATGCTTTGACAGAGCCCTTTCGGGAGTGCTCACCATAGGAAAGGGTGAATCCAAAACCGATGTATCCGTATCGGCGGCGGCAGCCTCTGTCGAAAAGGGCGCCGACCCCGAAGGAGTATGGATATTATCTTCGGGCAGTTAAGCATCCGCTGCAGATCAATAAGGACTTATAACAATGATCAGATTTTTAGAAAAAAAAGGAGAATATATCCTCTCCTTTCTGCTGACGTTTTTTCTGAACGCTTCAATACTCGGATTATACGGCGAGGGACTGTTTTCGGTCTACAATCTGCTGTCAGCCGCCATAATACTCGTGATGTTCATCTTTTTCGGATTTCTGAAAAAGCATAGGGTGATCGGCGGGATAATTTACCTGTTTGCGCTGATGTTCTGCATGATGATGATGTTCCGGTTCATTTACAGCGGAGACTGGAGCGGCTCGGGATTCCAGTCGTGGTTTCTCACCGCAGGCGAAAGACAGCCCTCGGAGCCCCGATATTTTCTTGCTCTTGTTTCCGCATTTCCGTTCTTTCTCAGCTCTGTGGTATACTATTTCTCAAATGTCCTCTACCGCACGCTTTTCCTGATGCTGGGAAGTCTTGTTCCCTGTGCGCTTTACGTAAAGACCCTTTCGTCAATGAGTACATTTTACATGGTCTGCATTGCAGGGCTTAATGCCGCATTGTATGCCGCCAATGCGGAAAAATCATACAAAAAGGACGATTCCGTCCATTCGGGAACAGGCGCAAAATATCTTGCAGTCGTCATGCTTACCTGTATCACTCTCATTGCGGCTTCGGTGATCCCCAAATCCTCCGATACGAAGTATTACGATATCTTTGAGTATTATTTCATGGACGCGGGAAACGGTCAGAGCAAGCTTTCGGGCGCTCTCGGACAGCATTCGGGCAATGCGGGGCTGTTCCGCGACCTTGACAATACCATTCTTTTTGACGTAAACGGCGAAGATCTGCTGTATTTCCGCAAGCAGAATTTTGACATATATTCACAAAGCGAGCATTGCTGGTATCCTCTGAACGATTACTCTCAGATATCAGACAGCAGCGCAGGCGAGCTGCTGAACAGCCGCAGACTCATAAACTGCGACGATATGCTTGCCGCCATGAAAAAGGGCGCAGAGCTGGACGATCAGCTACGCACCGCTGTTTCCGAAAGCCTTCTGGCTCTGGATTCCGTGGGCGAGGAAGCCTCAACGGCAGTGATAATCCCGGTAAGATATCCCGCAGAATTCTATCTTACATCACTGAGGACCTTCAATATCCGCGCTTCTGAGGAAAATATACTGATAAATCCCCATATGGAGCTTCGTCCCGCCGAAGCAGCCGTTTCGACCTCATACACCGTAAGCTACTACAAGGAATCGGGCGCAAAGGACAGGTGGGTCACAAACGGCGGAGCAAGCTTTACCGACGATGAATATAGCCGATATATGACAAAGCTCATCAACGTGCTGGAGCAAAACGGCGAGACCGGGCTTGCCGTGACAGCACGGGCATTCTTTGATGATTTCAATTTTGCTGTGCAGTACAAGTCTGACACAGCCGATAATTATTCGGAGATACCCGCAGATATCGCACAGCTTGCAGCAGAGCTGACCGAGGGCATGACCTACGACTGGCAGAAGGCATCAGCTCTTCAGAATTATTTTCTGGACGAGGGCTTCACCTACGATCTGGATTATATCCCTCCCGCAGGCAGGAATACCGCAAGCTATTTCGTATTCACAAGCAAAAGAGGTACCTGCTCGGACTTTGCCACGGCATATACTCTTATGGCGCGTTCGGTGGGGCTGACTGTACGATACACCGAGGGCTTCTCCCCCGATATCACAACAGAAAAAAATGTATTTGCGATACGCTCCAGCAGCTCCCACGCATATCCCGAGGTGTATATACAGAATCTGGGCTGGACAGTCTTCGAGCCTACCGTATCGGCGGCATACAACATAGACCTGACCGACAATTCCGACAACAACGGCGGAGGCATAAAGATCGACACAGATATACTGTTCAATTCCGTGATAGTTCTGTGCATTATTTTCGGGATATGCTCCGCTGTATTCTTAGCAGTTCCGGGGGTAAAGCGTCTTCATGAGGAGTATATCATCGGAAAAGGCGGAGCAGACGCAGTTTTGCTGATGTACCGCAGAATGTCATCGGTTTTCGGGAAAAGATCGGGGATAAAAACAGAAAATCTCACTCCCGGAGAGCTGTCCCGCCTGCTGAACGAAAGGCTGTCATTTTATGCCGATGAATTCATCCTGATATATGAGAAAACCATATTCGGAGAGACAGCTCCAACCTCCGATGAATGTGAACGGTGCAGAGAGCTTTACCGTGAGTTCAGAAAAGCGGTAAAAAATGCTCAGCAGCTTCGCAAGTGAGCAGATCCGATATCATATACCGCTCCTCGATAAAAGTGCAGACAAAAAATCTTCGCAAGATCCATAAATCTAAGTTTTTGCTTGATTTTTTGTACACTTTTTAACCGCGGGGCAGTATATATGACGGCTCCGGCAATAAAATTGCCGTGCATTGCAAAATCGTAGGTTTTGCAATAGAGCATAGTGTAAACAATTATGGAAGCGCTGATCAAGCCGCAGGCATCGTTTCCGACTCTTAAAGAGCCGTCACGGAGAGTGTCGTGAAATGATTTGATCAGCGATTCCTTATCTGACCGATAGATAGGAAGGAAAAAACATGGAAGAAAAAAATTGTCCCGTATATAAAAAGTGCAGCGGCTGTCAGCTGCGGAATATGAGCTACGAGGAAACTCTTCGGTTCAAGGAGATAAAGGTCGTCAGACTTATGGGAAAGCTCTGCAGAGTAAACCCCGTGATAGGCATGGATGACCCATATCACTACAGGAGCAAGGTACAGGCAGGCTTCAGATACCGCGGCGGACACATCGAAAGCGGAGTGTTCCAGTCCTCGACAGGCGGCATTGTCCCGGTGAACGACTGCCTGTCGGACGATGTTACCGCTAATAAAATAATAGTATCGGTGCGAAAGCTGGCAGAGCAGCTTAAGATACCCGTATATAACGAACGTTCGGGACGTGGATTCCTGCGCCATGTGCTTATCCGCAGAGGCTTTGCCACAGGCGAGGTCATGGTAGTTATCGTGGCGGCAAACCATAATTTCCCGTCGAAAAGCGTTTTCGTAAAGGAGCTTACAAAGCTTTACCCCGAAATAGTTTCGGTAGTGCTGAATATCAACACCGACCCGTATAAAATGCTGCTGAGCCGCGACGAGACCGTACTTTTCGGCAGAGGATACATCGAAGAGATCATCTGCGGGGAGCGGTTCAGGATATCGCCCAAGTCCTTCTGTCAGGTAAATCCCGTGCAGACGGAGGTTTTGTACAACAAGGCTATCGAGCTTGCGGGACTTAAGGGCGATGAAACGGTCCTCGACGCATACTGCGGGATAGGAACCATTAGCATAATAGCTGCCCGTCACGCAAAACAGGTATACGGAGTTGAGATAAACCGCTCGGCGGTAAACGATGCCATTGTCAACGCAGAGGTAAACAAAGCCGAAAATGTGAAATTTGTGTGCGCCGATGCGGGGAAATATCTTGCGGAAATGAAGGAACGTCACGTTCACTGCGACGCAGCATTTCTCGACCCTGCCAGAGCAGGCTGCGACCGACGGGTATTGTCCGCCCTTGCAAACCTCGCTCCCGATAAGATAGTGTACATCTCATGCAATCCCGAGACACAGGCAAGAGACGTGTTCTTCCTCATTCAGAACGGATATATGCTCCGCGCCATACAGCCTGTGGATATGTTCCCCTTCACTCAGCATGTGGAGACGGTATGCTTATTGTCCAAACTTAAAAGTGACCGGCATGCAGAAGTGCGGTAATATTGAGAGGGAGAATTACAATAAGGCTAAGTCTAAGGATTCCGGACAGCCGAAGTGTCCGAAAGATAAAGAAGATGCTATTGTTGGGGCTTTGAAGTATTTTAAGATGATTAGGTAAAGGTTCACCCGACTGCAAGATGTGTTTGCAGTCAGGTGAATTCTTTTGTTGTTTTTTGTTATAGCCGAAAGACGGCTATACTGCAGACAGAGCTTGAGCGTTACTGCTCTTAAGGAACCGCTGATCAAATCGTTTCACGACACTCTCAGCGGCGGATTTTCGAGTGTCGGAAACAATGGCTGCACCTTTAATCAGCGCTTCCTTAACGGATTTATTTGGTAATATTTGCACAAACAGTTTAATAGAAATATATGCAATTTATTTTACATTTTTTGAGATTTGATATTGACAAAACCGGAAATATATGTTATGATGCACAATATTACAAGGGCTTTCTTTAAAACCCTATTGTGCAGAATCAACAAAAAGGAGGGACGATATGTATTATGCCCATTCCGCCAATTCGGCGGGAAAACCTGAACCTCTCGAAGACATCTGAGAAAAACAGCAGTCCTTGCGGAAATTTTTGCAAGTGCTTTTGGTGAAGGAAATGCAGGAAAGCTGATGGGCTGGTACCCAGCCTGCGTTTGACATCAGAAAAGACATTATGTTTGATGCAAGAGAAATAATGACCGATCCCGCAGACATTTACAGACGCACCCGCAGAGTTGATATCAGCTGGAAAACCGACAAAACAACATCATTATCTGAAATAGCAGAGGAATTATCGGAGCAGGAAAGCGTCTGCTGTGTCCTGAACAGAAAGGATCATACACAGAAGCTGTTTTCCGAGCTTCTGGAGAAATGCTCTGCCGATGAGGTATTTCATATTTCCACAGATATGTGCAAATCACACAGAGACAGTGTTCTTAAAGAAATAACCGACAGACTGGGAAATGCTCTGCCCTGCCGCCTTGTGTCTACTTCCTGCATAGAAGCGGGCGTTGATCTGGGTTTTTCCAAAATGTATCGTGCTCTGGCACCTCTTGAAGCGATAGTACAATGTGCAGGCAGATGCAACAGAAATGGCAGGGGCAGCGGTGAGATGACAGTATTTATCCCCGATGAAGAAAAGCTCTATCCTTCCAAAAGCTATGAAAATGCAGCAAACAAGGTACTTGTGCTGCTTTCAAGGCATGATATTGACATATGCGACCCCGGACATATCCGTGAATATTATACCGAATTATTCACAGACAGCGGCTATGACCATGACAAACCCGCGCTGACAGAGGCGATCGCTGCCCATGATTTTGAAAGGGTCGAAAAAGAATACCGTTTCATTCCTCAGTCGGGGGCAAATGTACTTGTTCCCTAACACACTAAAACCACCTGACAGAACGGCCTGTCAGATATTAAAAGCGTGGCTCAACCGCAGATATAAAAATCAGAACAAGGAGGAATTTTTGATCATGGACAGACTTGACCCTCAAAGGCCCTCTGCCGCATATCAGGCAGGACGGCTCATAGCAGAGTATGCGGCTATCCAGACCGATGCTCTGGGCGATGTGAATGCAGGCATTGTGGAAAGATACTATACATCTGCATGTGCTTCTCCTGCGCCGGTCATAGGTAAGCTTTCCACAATGTCACAATATCATCTTTCAAAGCTTAAGGGTGAGAAGAAATGGCTGTATGACATTCACAGTCAGGCGCTGGAAGAAATATCCTGCAAGATAGGTGAAGCGCTCCCCAAGCGTTTTTCACTGGAACAGCAGTTGGAGTTTGCACTGGGATATTATTGCTCCCCCAATTAACTGTTGAATTTCTGCTTGTCCCGCTGCCGAAATCCGT